>NZ_JALCYX010000099.1:0-13111 GCF_022690695.1 Anaeromyxobacter sp. SG17 | reverse complement strand
CGGGCCGGCGCCTCGCGCGCGGCGCGGGCCGTCTCGGGCAGCTCCTCCGGCGCGGGCAGGCGCGCCCGGTCCCGCCGCACGAGCGCGACCGCCAGCTCGACGGCGGAGCGGGTCTCGACGAGCCGGCGCGCCGCGGCGAGGTCCTCCTCCGGCGCGTCGGCGGCGAGCGCGGCGACGTCCGCCCCGAGCCGCTCGGCGTCGCCCGCGCGGATCGCCTCCGCCGTCGGCACCGCCGTCCACTCGGCGGCCACCCCCGCCTCGCGCAGCATCCGCTCGAGCCGATACCGCTCCGGCGGCGCCGCGAGCAGCACGGCCACGCCCTTGCGCCCGGCGCGGCCGGTCCGCCCGCTGCGGTGCTGGAGCGCCTCCGCGTCGCGGGGCAGGTCCGCGTGCAGCACGAGGGCGATGCCCGGCAGGTCGAGGCCGCGGGCGGCGACGTCGGTCGCGACGAGGACGCGCGCGCGGCCGTCCCGGAGCGACTTCAGGGCGCGCGTGCGCTCCGCCTGGGTGAGCTCGCCCGAGATGGCCACCACCTCGAACCCCCGCTCGCCCAGGCCGGCCGCGGTGTGCTGGACGGCCTCGCGCGTCGCGCGGAAGACGAGCGCGCTCGGCGGGTCGGCCTCGCGCAGGACGTTCACGATCGCGTGCTCGCGCTCGCGCGCCGCGACGAGGTGCGCGCGGTAGGCGATGTCGGCGTGCGCCTCGCCCGCGGGCGTCGCGGCCACGCGCGCGGGCTCGCGCGTGTAGCGCTTCGCGAGCTCGACGATGGGGCGCGGCAGCGTGGCCGAGAAGAGCACGGTGCGCCGGTCGGGCGGCGCCGCCCCGAGCAGCTTCTCGAGCTCCTCGCGGAAGCCCATGTCGAGCATCTCGTCCGCCTCGTCGAGGACGAGGGCGCGCACGGCGGAGAGATCGAGCGCGCCGCGCTCGAGGTGGTCGACGAGCCGGCCGGGCGTCCCGACGACGACGTGCACCCCGTCGGCGAGCGCGCGCGCCTCGCGCCGCGGGTCCATGCCGCCGACGCACGACGCCACGCGCCCGCCCGCGTCCGCGAACAGCCAGGCGAGCTCGCGCTGCACCTGGATCGCGAGCTCGCGCGTCGGCGCGACGACCAGCGCGCCCGGCGCCCCCGCCTCGCCGAACGTCCCGGCGTCCTCGAGGAGCGTCTCTGCGAGGGCGAGGCCGAAGGCGATGGTCTTGCCCGAGCCGGTGCGCGACGAGACGAGCAGATCGCGGCCGCGGTGCGCGGCGTCGAGGACGGCGGCCTGGACCGGCGTCGGCTCGGCGTAGCCGCGGCGGTCGAGGGCGGGGAGGAGCGCGGGGTGGGCCCCGATGGAGCTGAAGGTGTTCACGGGCTACGTTCTAACCCCGACGCGCGGCCGTTAGGCATTTCTTAGGAAGCGCGGAGGGATCATTTAGGAAGCGGGCGCCCCTGCCCCCAGGCACATTGCGCACGCACGGCGCGGCGGGCCGCCGGAGCGGAGGCGCGATGCGGGGGACCGGACGGGCGAGGCTTCGCGGCGGCTCCCGGCGGCGCCTCACCGCGCTGGCGGCGGCCGCCGTCCTCGCCGGCGCCCTCCTCCTCCTCGGCGCCGCCGTGAGCGCCTCCGCCCCGGCGCTCGACCCGGCGGGGACGGAGGAGACCTCCGTCGCGAAGGCGCCCCCCCGGCTCGCCGACACCGGGCTCTACGCGGACGCCGCGACGCGCCGGATCGACCCCGCGGTGCTCCCCTATACGCCGCAGTATCCGCTGTGGTCGGACGGCGCGACGAAGCGGCGCTGGATCCGCCTGCCGCCCGGCTCCGCGATCGACGCCACCGATCCGGACGCGTGGGTCTTCCCGATCGGCACGCGGCTCTGGAAGGAGTTCAGCTTCGGCCGGCGGATCGAGACGCGCTACCTGGAGCGGGTGGCCGACGGCTCGTGGATCTTCGCGGCCTACGTCTGGACGGACGACGGCGCCGACGCGGTGCTCGCGCCCGAGCGCGGGATCCGCGGCGCGGCCGAGAGCCGCCCGGGGGTCCCTCACGACATCCCGTCCGTCTACGACTGCCGCGCCTGCCACGAGGGCGGCCCCACGCCGGTGCTCGGGTTCTCCGCGCTGCAGCTCTCTCCGGATCGCGACCCGCTCGCCGCGCACGCGGAGCGGCCCGGCGCGGGGGACGTGGACCTGCCCGCGCTCGTCGCGCGCGGGCTCCTCCGCGGGCTGCCCGAGGCGCTCCTCCGCCGGCCCCCGCGGATCGCGGCGCAGACGCCGGTCGCGCGCGCCGCTCTCGGCTACCTGCACGCGAACTGCGGCATCTGCCACGACGCCCGCGGGCCGCTCGCGACCCTGGGGCTCTCGCTCGCGCAGCGCGTCGGGCCAGGCGCTCGGCAGGACGCGGCCCTCGCGACCGCGGTCGGCGTGGCGAGCCGCTTCCGCCCGGCCGGCACCCCCGAGGGCGACGTCCCGTCGCGGATCCGCCCCGGCGATCCGGACCGGAGCGTCCTCCTCGCGCGCATGGCCTCGCGCGACCCGCTGCTCCAGATGCCGCCGCTCGGGACCCACGCCGTGGACGGCGCCGCCGTCGCGCTCGTCTCCAGGTTCATCCGCGAGCTCCGGCCCGGCCCCGCCGCCCTCTCTCGCAGCACCCCACGCCAGGAGGAAGCCCGATGAAGAAGCGCATCGTCCCCGTCGCCCTCGGCGGCGCCGCCCTGCTCGCCGCGCTCGCGCTCACCCGCGTGAGCGCGGACGCGGGGGGCGACGTGGCCCGCGGCAAGTACCTCGTCACCGCCAGCGGCTGCAACGACTGTCACACTCCGTGGAAGCCCGGGAAGAGCGGCGCCCCCGAGCCGGACATGACGCGGATGCTCTCGGGGCACCCCGAGCAGCTGACGATGCCCGCCGCCCCGGCGCTGCCGCAGGGGCCCTGGATGATCACCGGGGCCGGGTCCATGACGGCCTGGTCGGGCCCGTGGGGCGTGAGCTTCGCGGCGAACCTGACGCCGGACGCGGAGACCGGGCTCGGCAAGTGGACGGAGAAGGAGTTCGTCGACGCCATGCGCTCCGGCCGGCACATGGGCAGGGGGCGGCCGATCCTCCCGCCGATGCCCTGGCAGAACGCCGCCACCCTGACCGACGCCGACCTGCGCGCGATGTTCGCCTACCTGCGCTCCATCCCGGCCATCAAGAACCGGGTGCCGGAGCCGCGCCCGCCCGAGCTCGCCACCGCCAAGCCGGCGCGGTGACGCCCGATGCGCTCGGCCGCCTCGCGCGCGGGCACCTCACCCGCACTCCTTCTCGAGGAGCGAGACCGCGCAGTCGAGCTCGAGCGCGAACCGGCCGCGCCGCACCGGCACGAGCCGGACCTCCGGACACTTCTCCTGGAGACGCCGGCGCAGCAGGATGAGCCGGCTCTCCAGGTTGTCCTTCACGGCCGGCAGGCCGAGGGCGGGGTCGAGCCGGAGCTCGCGGTTCGTGAACTCGGTACGCCCCTCCCGCCGGTGCTGCCCGAGCAGCTTCCACAGGATCCGGCCGGGCACGTTGCGGATGAGGTACTCCCCGTCGACGAAGACGCAGTCGTCGTTGCGGTAGTAGCAGAACACGCGCCTGCGCTCGGGGGCCGGGGCGAGCCGGGGCGCAGGGAACGGCCCCGTCCCCTCTCCTGCCGGCCGCAGGCGATCCATCCCCATCGCGATCTGGTTCCCCACGATCCCGAGGAAGGCCTCGTCCCAGTCGTCGAAGCAGAGCGGATCGCGGCTCTCGAACGCGAGCACGCCGACGAGCCGGTCCCTCACGAGCAGCGGGAGCGCGAGCTGCGCCTGGGCGTCGGGGAGGCCGGGGAGCGGGACCTCCGGCGGGAGCGTTCCGCCCCCGGCCGCCTCGAGGCGCTCGCGCACCGCGCGCCCGTAGCGCAGCTCCGCCCCGACCCCCGCGACGCGGAGCATCCGCCGCCGCTGCGCCACGCAGCCGATGATCCCGGCCCCGATCCGGGCCCTCGCGCCGAGGGCCGCCTCGCCGTAGCCGTGGCTCGCGATCGCGACGAGCTCCGCCCCGCCCGCGGGGACGAGCACCATCGCGTGCGAGAACCCGAACAGCGCGTCGAGCGCCTCGAGCGCCCCCGCGAGCAGCGCCGGGAGGTCCGGGGCGCGCGCGATCCGGTCGGAGACGACCTGCAGCCCGCGTATCTCCGTGAGCGGCCCCGCCGGCAGCGGCGGCGCGGCCTCCTCGAGGGCGGGATCGGCCGGGAGGAGGAGCCCCTCCACCCGCTCCACCGAGAGCACCTCGTAGACGTCGGCGGAGCGCAGCGCGAAGACGCCGGTCATGCCGGTGTGCGAGGCGATCACCTGGATGCGCAGGGCCATCGTGTCGAACAGCGGCCCCTCGGTCTCCGCGTGCTCGAAGCGCAGGCGCAGCCGGTAGGCCTCGAAGGTGAGCGGGTGGTAGAGCAGCACGGAGGCGAGCGGGTTCTCCTCGACGTTGCGCCGCGTCTTGTTGAAGAACTGGCAGGAGAGCGCGACGCGCCGGGGGTCGACGTACTGGACCTGCGACAGGTACGTGACGTTCGGCTCGCCGTCGCGGCCGCAGGTCGCGATCTGGGCCGGCACGATGCCCGGGAAGCACGGGCCGAGCTCCTCGAGGCGGATCATGGCGCGCGCCCCGCGACGTCGACGAGCGGGGCGCCCGCGTCGGGCCCGGGCGTCTGCACGAACACGCCCTCCACGCGGACGCGCACCGCGTGGCACGGCCAGTGCGCGAGCCGGAGCGTGGCGCGCGCGGGGATCCCGATGACGCCCCACGCGTCGGCCAGCGCGTCGAGGTACCGCTCCACCCTCTCGCGCTCGTCCGCGCCCGCCTCGCCGACCTCGACGGCGCGGCCCTTCACCTGCACCGAGCGATGGTCCGCGGCGCGCGAGAAGCAGACCGCGATCCTGCCGTTGTCGCGGAGGTTCGCGAGCGCCTCCCTGGAGGTCGCCGCGGGCAGGAACACCGTGAGCTCGGCGCCGCCGCGCTCCACGCGCACGCCCATCGCGCGCAGGGCGTCCGGCGACAGCCGCGCGTCGCGCGTGGCGACGAGCACCGAGACCCCGGATTCGAGAAAGCCGGCGAGCTGCGCGGGGATCACCCAGACCTCCGACCTCGGATCCTAAAGGCCCACGTTCGCGCGCACCGCGCGCACCCGGCCCCGGAGACGGGTCCCGGGCGGGGTCCTGTGGCCCTTGCACTCCGAACGCGGGACGGGACGCGCCTCTCCGCGTCCCGTCTTCCTGCGGCTTCTCCCGGCCGAAGAGAGCCGCTACCGTGTCTCATCGCCCCGGTGCGACGACCGCCGGCGGAGGCGCGGGTGACCCCACAGGAAACGCTCGAGCTCGCCGCCAGGGCGCGCGCCCCGGCCCCTGCGCGTCCCGAAGGAACGCTGGAGGACGCGATCCGCCCGGGCCTGCTGCTCGACGGGCGCTACCTCCTGCAGACGCTGCTCGACGAGGGCGGGACCTCGAGCGTCTGGCGCGCGGAGAACGTCCGTATCGGGCGCGCCGTCGCGGTGAAGATCCTCCGGGCGGAGGTCGCGCACAGCCCGCGCGACGTCGAGCGCTTCCGGCGCGAGGCCCAGATCGCCGTGCGCCTGTCCTCGCCGCACGTCGTGGACGTGCTCGACTTCGGCGACGCGCCCGGCGGCGCGCTGTACCTCGTGATGGAGCTCCTCGCCGGCGCGTCGCTGCGTGAGCGGCTGCGCCGGGACGAGCGGCTGCCGTCCGCCCGCGTGACGGAGCTGCTCCGCCAGCTCCTCGCCGGCCTCGACGCGGCGCACCGCGCCGGCATCGTCCACCGCGACCTGAAGCCCGACAACCTGTGGCTCGTCCCGCTGCCGGACGGCGAGGAGCGGCTCAAGATCCTCGACTTCGGGATCGCCAAGCTCGCGGAGCCCTCCCCGCCCACCGAGCGCGACCAGGCGGGCTTCGTCGTCGGGACGCCGCAGTTCCTCTCGCCGGAGCAGGCGGTCGGCGCGGAGGTGGATCACCGCGCGGACCTCTACAGCGCCGGGATCATCGCCTGGCTGCTCGCGACGGGCCGTCACCCCTTCCCGACCCACGATCCGCTGACGCTCCTGCGCGCCCACGCCTACGAGCCGGTCCCCTCGCCCGCGGACGAGTGCCCGTCGCTGGCGGCGCACCCGGCGCTCCTGCGCTTCATCGCGCGCGCCACGGAGAAGGACCCCGACCGGCGCGCCCAGAGCGCCGCCGAGCTCCTCGAGATCCTCGAGGGCCGAGCCGTCTCCGCGACGCCGGTCCTCACGGCGACCGGACCCGCGCTGGCGCCCCCGCTCCGCGCCGCGCTCGCCGCGCCGGCGCGCAGCGGGCTCGTGCGGTCGGCGGCGGCGGTCGCGCTCGCCGCGGCGCTCGCGCTGACCTGGGCGACGCTGCGGCCGCCGCCCGATCGGCTCATCGCCGACGGCCGCGTCGGGGACGCGGAGGACCGGATCGGCGCGCTCGCTGCGCGGCGCGGCCCCACGGATCCGGAGGTCCTCTACCTCGGCGGCCTCCTCGAGGCGGCGCGCGCGGAGCGCGACGCACCCGAGCGGCTGCCGCACGCCTTCATCGCCTGGTCGCGCGCCCTGGCCGCGGGGAGCCCGGGCGCGCTCGCCGTGCTCGAGCGCCAGGCGCAGTCCGAGCGCTGCGATCGCCGGCGCCTCGCGGCGCGCGCCCTCGGCGACTCCGGCGCGCTCGCCGGGCTCGAGCCGCTGCGCGCGATCGCCGCCGCGGAGCCGGCCCTCCCCGAGCCCGACGGCGCGCTCGCGCGGGTCATGCGCGAGGTCGGCCCGCGCTGCGGCGCGGGAGACCTCGCGCGCCGCGCCATCCGGGAGCTCGAGGCGACGCGGCGCTGACTTCCTTCACCGGTCCGAGACCTGCGGGGCCGCACGCGGCCGGCCCCGGCGCAGCGCGCGCGCCGCGAGCGGCAGCGCGAACCAGGTCCCGGCGAGGAGCGCGAACGTCGCCCCGGCGACCGCGACGGGAAGGCCCTGCGAGCCGGGTACGAGCCGGACGGTCACGACGCCGAGGTCGACGGCGAGGGCGACCGCGAGCGGCAGGATCGCCGCGACGACGAAGCGCGTCGCCACGCGATGGAACGCCTCCGTCTCCTCCCCGCGCTCGACGATGCGATGCCAGGCGGCGGGCGCGACGAGCAGGACGATGGTGAGGACCCCGAACCCCACCGCGCCGACGTGCGCCCATTGCGCCTCGCGCGGCAGCTCCCGGAACGCCCGCGTCATCATCACCGCGAGCTGGAACCCGAGCAGCGCCTGCGCGCCGGGGAGCACCATGCGCGCCTCGGTGAGCACGTGCCGGATCTTCTTCTCGACGCTCGAGTCGCTCACCTCCGTGCCCTCCTCCCGTGGCGGGCGTCTCCTGCGCGCGACGCCCGTCGCGGCGTACCAGGTCCCCACGGCGACGAGCGCCACCGCGGCGCCCGCGAGCACCGCGCCGAGCGCGCCGGCGACCGGCTGGAGCCCGATCGCCACGTCCCCGGAGAGCCCCAGCGCGAACGGCAGGAGCGCGAGCGACACCGCCCGCATCGTCAGGCGGTGGATCCCCTCGGTGTCCTCGCCGGCCTCCACGAGGCGGTGCCACGGCGAGGGCAGCACCACGAGCGCGAGCGCGAGGAGCAGCGTGACGAGCGTCGCGAGCTTCGAGGCCCTCGCCCACCCGGGCAGCTCCTCGAAGCCCGGCTCGAAGAACGCCCGGAGGTCGAACCCGATGAGCACCTGGAGCCCGAGGACCAGGATCCGCGCCTCGTCGAGCGCGTTCTGGACCTTGCTCGAGAGCTCCGCCACCTCCGAACGCTGCGGCGCGCCGCCCGGCGCTACAAGGTGCGGGGAGGCGGCGAGGCGCCCGGCCGTCCGGAGTCGGCCTCCTCGGCGGCCCGGATGGCGCGGTCGAGGAGCTCGATGGGGTGGGCGGCCGGGAGCTCCGCACCACGCTCCGCCAGCATGCGGCGGATGTGGAGCGAGCAGCCGGGGTTCGCGCTCGCGAGCAGCGTCGCGCGCGTGGAGAGCACCGCCTCCGCCTTGCGCCGGCCGATCTCGACGGCGGCCTCCGGCTCCACGAGGTTGTAGACGCCCGCGGAGCCGCAGCACTGCTCGCCGTCGGGGACCTCGACGAGCTCGAGCTCGGGGATGGTGCGGAGCAGCGCCCGGGGCGGCTCGTTCACGCGCTGCGCGTGCCCGAGGTGGCAGGGCGAGTGGTAGGCGACGCGCGCGCGGAGGGCGGCGCGGCGGGCCCGCGGCGGGAGCGCGGCGAGGAGCTCGGTCACGTCCTTCACGCGCGCCGCGAACGCGCGCGCCCGGGGCTCGAAGGGATCGCCCTCGAACAGCGCGCCCACGTCCTTGAGGTGCGAGCCGCAGCCGGCCGCGTTCACGACGACGACGTCGATCGCCTCGCGCTCGAACCGCTCGATGAGCCGGCGAGTGAGCCGCCGCGCCTCGGCCTCGCGCCCGACGTGCAGCGAGAGCGCGCCGCAGCAGCCCTGCCGGCGCGGCGCCACGACGTCCACGCCCTCCGCGGCGAGCACGCGGACGGTGGCCGCGTTCACGCCCGGGAAGAAGACCCGCTGGACGCAGCCGGTGACGAGGCCGGCGCGCAGCCGCCGCGCGCCGCGGGCGGGCGTCCGCTCGGGCAGGCGGGCGAGGAGGTCGCGCAGCGGCACGACGGGCGCGAGGGCGTCGAGCGCGGCGAGCCGCCGCGAGAAGCGCAGGAGCCCGAGCCGGCGCGCGAGCCGCTGCAACCCGCTCGCGCGCCACGCCCACAGGAGGAGCGCCGCGCCGCGCAGCCGCCCGGGCCGCGGGAACAGCGCGAACACGCCGGCGCGGTGCAGGCGGTCCGCCGG
This sequence comes from Anaeromyxobacter sp. SG17, assembly GCF_022690695.1. NCBI lineage: Bacteria > Pseudomonadati > Myxococcota > Myxococcia > Myxococcales > Anaeromyxobacteraceae > Anaeromyxobacter > Anaeromyxobacter sp. SG17. The sequence continues at coordinate 4,251 of NZ_JALCYX010000099.1, read as the reverse complement.
CGCGCGCCTGAGCTCGCGCTCCACCCGGAAGCGCGCCGCCTCGATGACGTGGTCGTAGCGCACGCCCGAGGGGCACGCGGTCATGCAGGCCATGCAGCCCAGGCAGCGGTCGAAGTGCTCTGCGACGACGGGCGACATCGCGACGCGGCCATCCTCGAGCGCCTGGAAGAGGTCGATGCGCCCGCGCGGCGAGTCCATCTCCTCCTGCCAGCTCTGCCACGTGGGGCAGACCGGCAGGCAGAAGCCGCAGTGGACGCAGTCGTCCGCCGGGTTCCGCGCCCGCTCCGGCGCGCCGCCGCTGCGGCTCGTGCCGCGGTCCTCGGCGGGCACGCCGCGCGCGTCGCGGGCGGCCGTCCGCTGGGTGGCGATGCGGGCGTCGTCGGCCGTCGGCATCAGATCCCCCCCGCGAGCCGCCCGGGCGCGAGCCGCCCGTCCGGATCGAGCTCACGCTTCAGCCTGCGCATCACCTCGACGGCGGGCGGCGGATCGCCCCACGGGTCCGCGACGGCGCGCAGCGCGGCCGGCGCCGCGGCGAGCACGAGCGAGCCGTTCCCGGGCCGGAGCGCCACGCGGGCCGCGGCCACCGCGCTCCCGGTCGCCTCGGCGCGCGAGAGCGCTCCCGCGACGAACGCGATCCCGAGCGCGGGGTGGAGCACGAGGGCCCCCGCGGTGAGCGTCGCCGCGAGGGGCTCGAGCGCCCGCACCGCGCCCTCGAGCGACGCGGGCGGGAAGGCGGCCTTCGCCCGCACGTCCCCGGCGAGGCGGAGCGCGTCGTGCCGCGCCCAGAGCGCCGCCTCGTCGGCGCCCGCGAGCGCCTCGCACCGGGGGTCGAGCGCGAGGAGCCGCTCGGCCTGCTCCCGCACGCCCGGACCGAACCCCTCGAAGCGGATGGCGAGCCGGAACCGGTCGCCCTCCTGGAGCGCCGCCATCGCCACCGGATCGAGGCGCGCGTCGAGCGCGGCGCGCGCGAGGGCGCGGACCTCCGCGGGCGTGAGGCCCGGGACGGCCACCGTGGCCGACGCCTCGGGCAGCGGGTGGAGCCGGAAGACCACCTCCGCGACGAGGGCGAGCGAGCCGAGCGAGCCGCAGAGGAGCCGCGGGAGATCGAACCCCGCCACGTTCTTCACGACCTTGCCGCCGCCGCGCGCGACGACGCCGTCCGCCCGGACGAGGGTCACGCCGACCACGAGATCGCGCACCGTGCCGAAGCGCGTCCGGCGGGGGCCGAAGGCGTTCGCCGCCACGACGCCCCCCACCGTCGCACGCTCCGGGTGCGGGGGATCGAGCGCGAGGCGCTGCCCGTGCGGCGCGAGGTGGCGCTGGAGCGCGGCGATCGTCAGCCCCGCCTCGACGGCGACGATCTGGTCGGCGGGGGCGTGCTCCTTCACGCGGTCGAGCCGGCGCGTGTGGAGCACGGCGTCGAGCCGCGCGGGCGGTGCCCCGAGCTCGAGGTCCGTGCCGCCCCCGATGAACGTCACCGCGGCGCGGTCGCGGGCGAGCGCACGCATCGCGTCGGCCGCCTCGTCGAGGGAGCCGGGCTCGAGCGCCACCCGCGGGGTGAGGCCCAGGACGGCGTCTCCGTCCGCCGCCGCGCGCACCGCGCTCACCAGCGCTCCGCGAGCCCGGCCACCTCGGCGGGGTGGGGGCGGTAGGGGCCGGGCTTCTCGCCGCAGAGGCGCGGCGTCGGGAAGACCTTGCCCGGGTTCATGAGCGCGGCGCCGTCGAAGGCGCAGCGGACGCGCTGCATCGTGTCGAGATCGTCCGGCCCGAACTGCTCCGCCATGTACGCGGCCTTCTCCGCGCCGACGCCGTGCTCGCCGGTGATCGAGCCGCCGTAGCGGATGCACAGGCGCAGGATCTCGCCGCCGAGCCGGGCCGCGCGCTCCTCCTCGCCCGGCACGCGCGCGTCGTAGAGCACGAGCGGGTGGAGGTTCCCGTCCCCGGCGTGGAAGACGTTCGCCACCCGCAGCCCCGCCTCCTCGGCGAGGCGCCCGATGTCGCGCAGCACCCGCGCGATCTCCGAGCGCGGGATGACTCCGTCCTCGACGAGGTAGCTCGGGCTGATCCGGCCCACGGCCGCGAACGCCGACTTTCGCCCCTTCCACATGAGCTGCCGCTCCGCCTCGTCGCGCGGCACGCGGATCTCGAGCGCGCCCGCCGCGCGCGCGATCTCGATGGCGCGCGCCGAGACGTGCTCGACCTCGGCGCGGGGGCCGTCCGCGTCCATGAGCAGCGCCGCGCCCACGTCCGGCCAGTCGAGGCCCGTCGCGGCCTTGGCCGCCACGATCGCGAGCCGGTCCATCATCTCGATCGCCGCGGGCAGGATGCCCGCCGCGATGATGCCGGAGACCGCGGCGCCCGCCTCGTCGGTGGAGGGGAAGGTCGCGAAGAAGGTCCGCGTGGTCTCGGGCTTGCGCAGGAGCCGGACGGTGACCTCGGTGACCACGCCGAGCATCCCCTCGCTCCCGACCAGCGCGGCGAGCAGGTCGTAGCCGGGCGCGTCCGGCGCCGGACCGCCCAGGTCGACGACGGCGCCGTCGGAGAGGACGACGCGGGCGGCGAGCACGTGGTTCGTCGTGAAGCCGTACTTGAGGCAGTGCGCGCCGCCGGAGTTCTCGGCGACGTTGCCGCCGATCGAGCAGACGCTCTGCGACGAGGGATCGGGCGCGTAGTAGAAGCCGGCGCCGGCCACCGCGCGCGTGACGTCGAGGTTGATGACGCCGGGCTCGACCCGCGCCCAGCCGTTCTCGAGGTCCAGCTCCAGGATCCGCCGCATGCGCGAGAGCGAGAGGACCGCGCAGCCCGGCACCGGGCGCGCGCCGCCGGACAGGCCGGTCCCCGCGCCCCGCGGCACGAGCGGCACGCTCGCGTCGCGCGCCACGCGGACGACGGCCGCGACCTCCTCGGTCGAGCCGGGGAGGACGACGAGGTCCGGGCGGACGCGGCCGTGGGTCAGGCCGTCGCACTCGTAGACGAGCAGCTCCGCGGGATCGACGACCACGTTCCGGGGCCCGACGATCGCCGCGAGCTTCCAGGCGACGGCCCGCGCGCCGGCGCCTCCCCGCTGGGCCGTCTCCCCTGCTGCGCTCCGAGCGGTCACCGGTAGAGCACCTCCGGGAGCCAGAGGCCGATCGCGGGGAAGAGGTAGAGCAGCAGGACCGCGAGGACCTGGATCGCCATGAACGGCATCATGCCCGCGAAGATCTGGTTCAGGGTCACGTGCTTGGGCGCGACCCCCTTCAGGTAGAAGGCGGCCATCGCGACGGGCGGCGACAGGAACGCGGTCTGGAGGTTCAGCGCCACGAGCAGGCCGAAGAACAGCGGGTCGATCTCGAAGTGGCCGAGGAGCGGGATGAAGATCGGCATGAAGATGACGATGATCTCCGTCCATTCCAGGGGCCAACCCAGGAGGAAGATGATGACCTGGGCGAGCAGCATGAACTGCACGGGCGAGAGGTTCAGCCCGAGCACCCAGTGCTCGATGATCTGCTGCCCGCCGAGGAGCGCAAAGGCCGCCGAGAAGATCGACGAGCCGACGAACAGCCAGCAGACCATGGCGGTCGTCTTCGCGGTCAGGAACACCGACTCCTTGATCACGCTCCAGCGGAACTGGCGGTAGGCGGCGGTGAGGAGCATGGCGCCGGCGGCGCCGAGGGCCGCCGCCTCGGTCGGCGTCGCCCACCCGAAGATGATCGACCCGAGCACGGCGAGGATGAGCGCCGTGAGCGGGAAGAACGAGGTGAGCAGCATCTTCAGGATCTCGAGCCGCTCGAACGTGAAGATGGCGTAGTGCAGCACGAGCACCACGAGGGCCGCCGCGAGCGCGATCCAGAACGCGAGGGGCACCGGCTTGCGCCCTGGGCCCTCCGCCACGCGGGCGCCCTCCGCGCGCTCCGCGGCCGCCTCGAGCGCCGACCCCGGCGCCTCCGCGCCCGGAGGCTCGGCGAGCGTCCCGGGGACGGGCTCCGCCAGAGGCGGCTCCGCCACGCCCGGCGCCGCGGCCGCCTCGGCCTCGCCCGGCGGCTCCGCCACGCCCTCGTACACGAACGCGTCGGCGCCGCCGCCGGTCTCGGCGATCTCGCGCAGCCCGCCGGTGTCGATGACGATCTCCCGCGTCACGGCCTGGTGGACGACGAGGAACCCGAGCGCGGCGAGCAGCGCGGGCAGCGCGGAGACGGCGAGCTGGCCGGCGACCCAGCGCCGCCGCGGGCCGCCGGGCGCGGGGCGCACGAGCGCGGCGACGAGGCCGGG
>NZ_JALCYX010000098.1:0-13116 GCF_022690695.1 Anaeromyxobacter sp. SG17 | reverse complement strand
TGCCGCACCGGCGGCGCGCCGCCCGCGCGCGACGCGGCTCGCCCCGGGCCCGCCGGGGCGCGGCCGGCGCAGGAGCCGGGCGCCGACGATCCCGGCCGCCTCTACCTCCGCGCGTGGACGCAGTGCGGCCGGGGCGATCCCGACGGCGCGCTCGAGACGCTCCGCGCGCTCGACGCGCGCGGCTGGGACGTCCCCCTCGACGCGCGGGACTTCGCCGGGCTCGCCGGCCGCGACGCGTTCCGCGACGTCGCGGCGCGGATCGCCGCCCGCGCGCCGGCGACTCACCACGCAGGCGTGGCGTTCACGCTGCAGGAGCGCGGCCTCGTCGCGGAGGGGATCGCGGTCGATCCGCGCGACGGGACGCTCTACGTGGGGAGCATCCGGCTGCGGAAGATCGTCCGCATCGCCCCGGGAGGCGCGGCGACCGACGCGGTCCCGGCCCAGGCTGGCGGGCTCGGGCGCGTGCTCGGGGTGAAGGTCGATCCCCGGCGCGGGCTCCTGTGGGCCGTGGCGAACCGTGGCGACGCGGCGGATGGCGCCGCGAAGACCGGCTCGCGCTCGGGCGTGTACGCGTTCGACCTCGCGAGCGGCGCGACGAGGCGCAGCGTCACCCTGGACGGAGAGGGGCACCTGCTGAACGACCTCGCCGTCGCCGAGGACGGCGCGGTGCTCGTCACCGACAGCGAGGCCGGCGCGGTGTACCGGCTCGACCCGGGCGCGACGGCGCTCGCGCCGGTGGTCCCTCCGGGCACGTTCACCTACGCGAACGGGATCGCCTTCGCGGAGGGGCGGCTGCTCGTGGCGGACGCGTTCGGGCTGTGGGACGTGCCGGTCGCGGGCGGCGCGCCCCGGCGGCTGGCCGGACCGACGGGCTTCCCGCTGGGCGGGATCGACGGACTGTCCGCCCAGGGGCGGACCCTCGTCGCGATCCAGAACGGGCTCGGCGCGCCGCGGATCGTGCGGCTCGAGCTCGCGCCGGGCGCCGAGCGCGTCGTCCGCGCCGGCGTCGTCGAGGCCGGGAACCCGCGCTGGCACACGCCCACGACCGGGGCCCTCGACCGGGGCGTTTTCCACTACATCGGCAACAGCCACGTCGACGGCTGGAAGGAGGCCGAGCTCGATCCCGCCGGGATGGAGGAGACGCGCATCCACCGGCTCGAGATCCGGCTCTGACCGGGGGCCGGGGGCTCTCATGTTCTGACGGGGGCTGCGCCCCCGCCCCGCCGAGCGAAGCTCGTCGGAGCCCCACCCCGGCTCGCCGGGTCCCGTGCGCCGCCGCGAGCGGCTTCGCCGCTTCCGCGGCGTCGCGGCATCTACCGGGGCGGCGCCCCGCCCCACCGCCGGCTGCCCGCCGTCGTCGGGGCCCCCCCCTGCTCGCCGGGTCCCGTGCGCCGCCGCGAGCGGCTTCGCCGCTTCCGCGGCGTCGCCCCGGCGGGCTCGCTTCGCTCGCCTGTTAGCCGCCTGTTAGCGAATCATGATCGGCCGTTTAGGGCCGGCTCCGGGTCACGCCCCGCCGTTCACGGCGTCGCGCGCGTCTCCCCCGCGCCGGCGCGCCCCGCCTTCCGGAAGCGGTTGAGATCGCGCACCGTCTCGAACGGCTCGCCGAACAGCGCCGAGAGGCTGCGGAGGATCGCGCGCACGACGCGCTGCTCGCACTCTCCATCGAACCGGATCTGGTCGTCGAGCCAGCGCTCCAGCCAGCCCGGATCGGGCAGGCGGCTCTGGACGGTGTCGTTCGGGAAGAGGGAGCGGTTCACGTGCAGGTTCGTCGGGTGGAGCGGCTTGCCGCCCCGCCCGCCGCTCGCCATGAGGACGCCGATCTTCGCGAACGCCGCGCGCGCCGTGTCGCCGTGTCGCTCGAGCGCGCGGCGCATGTACTTGAGGTACGCGCCGGCGTGGCGCGCCTCGTCCTCGGACACGAGGCCGTAGACGTGGCGGATCACCGGCTCCTCGTGCCACTCCGCGGCCCGCCGGTACCACTGCGTGAGCCGCACCTCGCCGCAGAAGTGCAGCATGAGGGTCTCGAGCGGCGGCGCCGGATCGAACTCGAAGCGCACGGCGTGGAGCTCGTCCTCCGTGGGGAGGAGGTCCGGCCGGAAGCGCCGCAGGTACTCCATGAGCACGAGGGCGTGCTTCTGCTCCTCGTAGAACCAGATGGACATGAACGCCGAGAAGTCGCTGTCGTCGCGGTTGTCGCGGAGGAACATCTCCGTCGCAGGCAGCGCCGACCACTCGGTGATGGCGTTCTGCTTCACCGTGAGCGCCTGCTCGCCGGTGAGCTTCGCCGGGTCGAAGCGATCCCAGGGCACGTCGTCGGCCAGGCTCCAGCGGGCGCGCTCCATCGAGCGGAACAGATCGGCGTAGAGGGGCATCGCGGCTCCGTGGTCCCGAGGAGCCGGGGAGATAAGGGCGCCGTGTCTCCGGCATGTCACCGCCGCCCGAAACGTTCGCTTGCGCCGCCGCGAGCAGGCCCCCGTCCGCGAGAGCGCAGGCGCGTGGCACGCCCGGTCAGGGGAGCTCGAGCTCGGCGACCACCCCGACGTGATCCGACGGCCAGCGCCCGCCCTCGAAGCTCGCGGCGTCGGCGCCGGCGAGCGCCGCGGACCGCGCGGTGAAGCCACGCTGCAGCACGAGGTCCACCCGCTGGGTCACGCCGGCCGCCGGGTCGGTGAGCGAGTCTCGGCAGCAGGTGAGGCCCGCCCCCTCGCCGGCCTCCCACGCGTCGCGGAGCCCCGAAGTGCCGTTCACGAGGAGCTCGTACGCGTCGTCGCCCGGCGCCGAGTTCATGTCCCCCACCACGATCACGGGGAGGTCGGCCCCGGCGAGCGTCACGAGCTCCGCGGCCTGGCCCGCCGACACCGCCTCCACCGTCTCGAGGTGCGTGCAGAGGAAGCGGAAGCGCCGCCCGTCGAGCTCGACGTCGACGCTCGTCCACGCGCGCGGTACGCCGAACGAGCCGCCGCCGGGGAGCGGCACGGGGAGCGGCAGCCGCGTCGCGTAGAGCCCGCCGCGAGGGTTCGAGACGGCGAGCCCATCGCGCGCGAGCACCGCGACGCGATCGGCGAAGCGGTAGGAGCCGCGCGCGCCCGGCAGCGTCGGCTCCGCCGACGCCTGCAGGGACACGAGCGAGTACGCCGCGCCGCGCGCGCGCAGCTCCGCGAGGACGAGCCCCACGAGGTCGTACTCGATCGTGGCGGAGCCGTCGCGCAGCTCCGCGCGCCACAGCGCCGCCTCCTGCAGGCCGACGAGGTCCGGCCGCGCGGAGGCGATCTCGGCGGCGACCTTCCGCATCCGCGCGGGCGGATCGCTCGCCACCACCCCCGCCCACAGCGCGTCGAAGGCGGCGGGGAGGTCCCCCGTCTCCGAGAGGACCCGGTCGAACGCGCCCCCGTGGAGGACGTTCCAGGTCATTCCCTTCACGGGGATCGGCCCGGCCGGAGCCCCGGATCGGGTGCCGTCGCGCCCCCCGCAGGACGTCACCGCGAGCGCGACCGCGAGCGATAGAGCCTTCGTGCACGAACGGATGCGCATGGCGCCTCCCGATGATTGACGGCCCTGCCCCCGTCTGCTTTAAGCCACCGCCGATGCGCGCCGAGGTCGAGGCGATCCTGGCCCTGATCCGCGAGCGATCCGGGGTCGACTTCCAGCACCACCGCCCCCACTTCGTGGAGCGGCGACTCCGCCAGCGCATGGCCAGCGCGGGGGTGCACCACGCCGGCGACTACCTCGCGCTCATCGCCGAGGACCCCGCGGAGGTGTTCCGGGCGGTCGAGCGGCTCACGATCAAGGTGAGCCGCTTCTTCCGGGACGCACGCGCCGCGGAGGTGGCGTGCGCCGCTGCCCGCGGGCCGCGCCCGGCTCGCCGCGGGCTCCGGGCCTGGAGCGCCGGCTGCGCCCGGGGCGAGGAGGCGTACACGCTCGCGCTCCTGCTCGGGGCGGACACGACCGCGCCGGAGATCCTCGCCACCGACGTCGACCCGCTCGCGCTCTCGTCGGCTGCGGAGGGGAAGTACCTCGCGAGCGCGCTCGCGGACGTCCCACCCGCCTTTCACGCTGCGTTCGAGCCCGCCCCGCCGAGCCCGTCGCCGGGCCCGCCCGGTGCGCTCTCCCCGTGCTCGCCGGGCCGCGAGCCCCCGCGGCGCGTCCGGCTGCGGCCGGGCATCCGCCGGCGCGTGCGCTTCGCGCGCCACGACCTGTGCGGCGACGCTCCGCCCGCGGGCGCGCCGTTCGATCTGGTCGCGTGCCGGAACGTGCTCATCTACTTCCAGCCGGAGCTGCAGGAGCGGGTGTTCCACGCGCTCCTCGCCGCGGTCCGGCCGGGCGGCGTCCTCTGGCTCGGGGAGGCGGAGTGGCCCTGCGCGTCCGTGCTGGCCGAGCTCGAGGTGCTGGACCCCGCGGCCCGAGTCTTCCGCAGAAGGAGGTCCGCGTGACTCGACTCGACCTCGGCATCGGCGCGCGGCTCGCGCTGGGCTTCGGCGTCGTCCTCGCGATCGTGGTGGTCACCCTCGGCTCGACGTTCGCCTGGTACCACCAGCTCGAGCGGCTGCAACGTCACCAGGCGGAAGGGATGGAGCTCTCCCGCGGCGCTGCGGCGCTGGAGGTGGCGGTGCTGGACCGGGCCGTCGCGACGCGACGGTTCGCGATCACGCGCTCCGTCGAGCACTTCGACGCCGCGGTGGCGGCGGCGCAGGAGGCCCGGCGCGCCCTCTCGGAGCTCGAGCGCCGCGGGGCGGTCCCCGGCCGCGGGGCCGAGGACGCGGCGGTGCTGCTCGAGTCCTTCCTCGTCTCGGGCGATCGGTTCCTGGAGCGCGTGAAGGACGGCGCGGACGCGACCGCGCTCCTGCAGCCGGAGGCGGAGATGACCACGCGCCGCGACCGGCTCGCGGCGGCGGTGAAGCGCCTCGAGGGGACGATCGAGGCGGAGCTCGGGCGCGCGAGCGCGTCGGCCTCGGCGGCGCGAGAGGCGCTCGTGCTCCGCACGATCCTCGCGGCGGTGCTGGCGCTCCTCGCCGCGGCCTCCGTCGCGACGCTCACGACGCGCGCCGTGCGCACCCCGGCGACCGAGCTCGTGAGCGCCGCCCGCGCCCTCGCCGACGGCGACCACGGGCCGGCCCTCGCGCTCGCGCCGCCGGCTCCGGCCGCGCCGGGCCCGAGGCCTCCCGTCCGCGACGAGCTGCGCGAGCTCGCCCGCACGTTCGCGGCGGCGGCGGCGGCGCTGAAGGAGCGCGAGCGGCGGCTCTCGTCGAACGCCCGGCTGTCGCGCGCACTCGCCGCCACGATCGAGCCGGAGTCCATCGCGCGCGACGCGCTCTCGGAGGTGGTCGGGTACGCGGGCGCCGAGCTCGGCGCCGTCTACCTCGCGGACGAGGGCGCGCTCCGGCCCATCGCGACGTTCGCGCTGCCCGCGGAGGCCGCGGGGCGGGGCGAGGGACTCCCGGCCTAGGTGGTCGTGAGCGGGACGACGCTGCGCGTGAACGCCATCCCGGCGGAGACGCCGTTCCGCGTGCGCTTCGGCTTCGACGAGGTGCCCCCGCGCTCGCTCGTCGCGACGCCGCTCCCGTTCCAGGGGCGGACGATGGGCGTCCTCCTCGTGGGCAGCGTCCGCGAGCTCGGCGACGCGGCGGCGGAGTTCGTCGAGGCCGCCGCCCCGCGGCTGGCGATCGCCCTCCAGAGCGCGCTCGCCCACCGCCGCGCCGTCCACCTCGCCGCCGAGCTGCAGGACCGGAACGAGCGGCTGCAGGCGCAGAACGAGGAGATCCAGTCCCAGAGCGAGGAGCTCCAGGCGCAGAGCGAGGAGCTGCAGGCCCAGAGCGAGGAGATCCAGGCGCAGAACGAGGAGCTGCTCGCCCAGAACGAGGAGCTGAACCGGAGCGGGGCGGAGCTGCGCCGGGGCCGGGAGGAGCTCGCCCGCGTGGATCAGCTCAAGGACGAGTTCCTCGCCGCGCTCTCGCACGAGCTCAGGAACCCGCTCGCCTCGATCTTCGCGGCCGTGCAGCAGCTCGACTGCGCCGACGCGGAGCGCGGCGCCAAGCGGCGCGCCACCATCGCCCACCAGACGCGGCGCCTCGCGCGCATCGTCGACGACCTGCTCGACGTCACCCGCATCAACAAGAACAAGCTCGAGCTGCGCCGGGCGCCGGTGGACGCGGCGCGCATCGTGGCCGACGCCGTCGACGCGGCTGCGCACGCGTTCGCGGGAGCGGGCGTGGAGCTCGTCGCGACCTCGGGCGAGCCGGTCCCGGTGCACGCCGACGCCGCGCGGCTCGAGCAGGTCGTGGAGAACCTCCTCTCCAACGCGCAGAAGTTCACGCCCCCGGGAGGCCGCGTCCAGGTCTCGGTCGAGCGGGAGGGGACCGACGCCGTGATCCGCGTCCGGGACGACGGCATCGGGATGCCTCCGGACGTCCGCGCGCGCGTGTTCGATCTCTTCTTCCAGGGCGCGCGCGCGGCCGGGCGGCACCAGAACGGCCTCGGCGTGGGGCTCTCGCTCGTGAAGCGCATCGTGGAGATGCACGGCGGGACGGTGACCTGCGCGAGCGAGCCCGGGGCGGGGACGGAGTTCACGGTCCGGCTACCCGCGGCACCGCCGGGGACGGAGGTGACCGCGGCGCCGGTGCGGCCCGGGCGTCGGGACGCGAGGCCGCTGCGCGTGCTCGTCGTCGAGGACAACGACGACTTCGCGTTCCTGCTCGAGGACGCGCTCACGGGGTGGGGCCACGCGGTCACCCTCGTGCACCGCGGCGAGGAGGGGCTCGCCCTCGCGGCCGCGGGCGGCTACGACGTCATCCTGCTCGACGTCGGGCTCCCGGACCTCGACGGCTACGAGGTGGCGCGTCGGATCCGGCAGGCGGCTCCGGCGCCGCGCGCGCCCATCGTGGCGATGACCGGGTACGGCCGGCCGGAGGACGCCGCGCGGGCCGCGGAGGCCGGCTTCGACGTGCACCTCGTGAAGCCGGTCGATCTCGACCGGGTCGAGGCGCTGCTCGCGGAGCTCGGCGCGCGCGGCGCCAGCCTCGCAAGAGGCTGAATGCGCCTCGCCGCCGTTCATCGCCGGCCGCCGCTCGCCTCCACCCAGCGCACGACGCCGTCCAGCGAGCGGAAGTCCGCCACCGAGCGGGCGCGCGCGCCGGGGATGGCCTCGCCGGCCATCCGCGCGAGGGCGTTGCCCGGCCCGAGCTCGAGGAACACCGAGCAGCCCAGCTCGGCGGCGGTCGCGAGGCAGCGGCCCCATTCGACGCGCCGCGCGAGCTGCACGGAGAGGGCCGCCACGGCCGCGGTCCGGGTCCGAGCCGGCGCGCCGGTGACGCCCGCCAGGACGGGCGTGGGGGGATCGCGAAGCCCGGAGCGCCCGAGCGCGTCCGCGAAGGGCTCGACCGCCGCGTCGAGGAGGTGCGTGTGGGCGGGGACGCCCACGGGGAGCCGCTGGACGGTCGTGGCCCCCAGGGCGCGCGCGCGCACCTCGAGGAGCGCGAGCGGACCGGCGGCGCCGCCGACGACGCAGTGATCCGGCCCGATCGCGATGGCGAGCTCCGCGCCGACCTCCCCGGCGAGCGCCTCGGCCCGGGCGAGCGCGATCCCGCGGAGCGCCAGGAGCCCGCTGCCGGCGGGGGCGGCGGCGTCCATGAGCGCCGCCCGGCGCGCGGCGAGCGTCACGGTGTCCCCTGGGGAGAGCGCGCCCGCGCAGCCGTAGGCCGCGAGCTCCCCGAGGCTGTAGCCTGCGAACACGCGCGCCGGGGGCAGCGCCTCGCGGAGCGCCGCCCAGGTCGCGAGCTCGGCGGCGCACAGGAGCGGCTGCGCGAGCGCGTTCGCGAACAGGTCGGGGCCGCCGCGCCGCGCGCGCTCCACCGGATCGTCGCCGAGCGCCGCGCGCGCCGCGGCGAGGACCTCGGCGCCGCGCGGGCTCGCGAGCGCGAGATCGAACATGGCCGGGTGCTGGCCCCCCTGCCCCGGACAGAGCACCGCGAGGCCGGCCGTCCCCGTCATCCCGCGCCCCCGGCGGGCGAGGGGTCGAGCGCGCCGAGCCGCTCGACGAACAGCGCGGCGGCGAGCAGGTCGGCGCTGCCGCCGGGCGAGAGGTCCCGCCCGACGAACGCCCGGTGCAGCGCGCGCGCGTGCTCTCGCCAGCCGCTGCGGTGCACGCCGCCCCGGGCGAGGAAGAGCTGCGCGGCCGCGCGTGCGAAGGTGAGGCCGGCCGCGCCGCCGCGGTAGAGGAGGTTCGTGTCGGGGAGGACCGCGATCGCGGAGAGCAGGCACTGGACGGCCGCGGCCTCGCGCGAGGCCCCGCGGAGCAGGCTCGCGCGGAGGGCCGGCAGCGCCACGTCGAACAGGTGCGGGAACCCGGCCGCCGCCTCCGCGCGCGCGCCGCCGACGCCGTGGCGGCGTCCGGCGATCGCGCCGTGGCTCGCCACCGGCGCCGGCAGCTCGCGCAGGATCGCCGCCCCGTAGCCGCGGCGCACGGCGTCCCGGAGGGCGGCGGGCCCGAAGGGCGCGCGCGCGGCCGCGAGGCGCCCCGCCGCCGCGGTCAGGAGGCCGAGCGAGAAGATCGCGCCGCGGTGGGTGTTCACGCCGCCGGTCGCGTGGAGCATGCGCGCCTCCGCGTCGAGCGCGAGCGGGCGCAGGGCGGCGAGCGAGGCCCCCTCCGTCCCGGCGCGCGCGACCGCGTGGAAGTAGCCGCGCAGGGCCGCGATGCTCGCGCGGAAGGTCCGCGCGTCCATGTCCCGGTGCGCGCCGCGGTCCCGCGGCGTGACGAGGCCCGGCTTGGGCTCGGCCTCGAGCTCCTCGTGCAGCGCCGCGACGGCCGCCTCGCCGATCGCGTGCGCGACGCTCGCGGTGGGGGGACGCTTCACCGGGAGGCTCGCGGAGGCGGTCGTCACGGCCACGGCTCCTCCCCCGCGAGCGGCCCGAGGAGCGCCCGCGCCGGCTCGAGCGCCACCGCCGTCCCGGACTTCACGAGGACCCGCGCGGCCCCCGCGGCGAGCTCCCGCCACGAGACGCCTCGCCCGCCGGGGAGCAGGACCTCTCCGTCCAGCCGCGGGATCCCGTCGCCGCGGGCGCGGAGGAGCGCCAGCGCACCGCGGAGCTCGCCCGCGGAGCGGGGCTCGACGAGCAGGTCCACGTCGGAGCGCTCCGTCACGTAGGCCCGCCCGGAGAGGTGCTGCCACGCGAGCGAACCGTACACGCGCAGGACGAGCCCCGCGTCGCGCGCTGCGTGGTCGAGCGCTCCGAGCCGCTCCCGCCACGCCGGCGGCGCGCTCCCGGCGGCCTCCCGGAGGGTCGCCGGCGCCCCGATCCGCTCCACGGCCCTCGGCTCCACGGCGAGCGCCACCCGCCGCTTCTCGCCCGCCGCGGAGGACGGCAGCGCCACCGCGAGCGGGATCGCGTCGCCGCAGGAGCCGTCGCGCCGGCACGCGACGGCGGGGAGCCGGCGGCCGAACCAGTCCCCGAGGGCGTCCAGCGCGGACGGCGCCACCGCCCCGCGCAGCGCCTCGCGCCACATGGGCCGGAGCCAGACCAGATCGTGGCGGGCCGGGAAGTCGCCCGAGACCGCGTCAGGGCTCATCGCCGTCCTCTCCGCTCACCCGCCGCGCCACCGCCGCCGCCAGGAGCCGCCCTCCTCGCTCGAGGCCGAGCTCCGCGCGGCGGTCCCGTCCGGCCGGACGGGAGAGCGCGGCCGCGAGCTGCTCCGAGAGCGGCGGCTCCCAGCGCGGCTCGATCGCGCCGAGCCGCACGAAGCGGTCGAGGCCCGGCGCGAGCACCGGCGAGCTTTGCGACAGCTCCTCCAGCCGCTCGAGCGGGAGCTTCGTCACGCGCGCCATCGCCGGCAGGCTCATCACCCACGGGTGCGCCCCCTCCACGGCGTGGACGGCGTCCGCCATGAAGCCGAGCGGCAGCACCCCGCCGCTCACCGCGTCGCCGCTCACCACGGCGACGATGGGGTGCCCGCGCCGCCGCGCGAGCTCGACGCAGGCGGCGAGGTGTCCGAGGTAGCCGTTGAGGCCGAGCACCTCGTCGCGCCGGCTCATCCGCTGGCCGCGGGTGTCCACCAGGACGACGATGGGCCGCCCCGGGTGCTCGCGCACGGTGCGGAGGACCTCTCCCGCGAGGGCGAGCGCCGCCTCGACGCCGACCTCCACCCCGCCCGCGGTGCCGAGCACCGCGACCTCGCCGGCCGCGGTGTGCGCGGCGCCGACGACGATCCCGCCCTCCTCCCGGACGGCGTGCCCGGCGGGGAAGAGCGCGCCGACGAGGGCCCCGAGCGCGGGGGTCATGGCTCCTCCCCGCGCGCGGCGGCGACGGCGCGGCGGAACGCGTCCGCGTCGAGGAGCGGGAGGCGGTCCGGGTCCGGCACCGCGGCGGCGCGCCAGACGTCCGCCGCGTCCGTGCAGCCGCCGAAGTCCGCGAGCCGCCGCGCGAGGCGCTCGTGCTCGCGCGCGAGCGCGCCCTCGTCGAGCGACCGCGGGCTGGCGAGGAGCGCCGCGGCGGCGTCGCGGAAGGCGGCGAGGTCGTCCTCCACGAGGAGGTCCGCCTCGCCGAGCAGGTAGCGGTGCTTGCCGCCGTAGGTGCGCCACACGAGCGCGCGATCCGCGGCGTCGAGCTCCTCGACGCCCTTCGTCGCCTCGATCACGTCGGGCCCGGAGATCCCGAGCCTCCCCTCCTCGCTCATGGCGAGCGCGTCGCAGCAGCGCGCCACGATGCCCATCCCGCCGAAGCACCCCCAGCCGCCGCCGATGAGGCCGACGACCGGCACGCCGGCGGCGCGCGCGCCGAGCAGCGCGCGCATGATCTCGGAGACCGCCACGAGGCCCGCGTTCGCCTCCTGCAGCCGCACGCCGCCCGAGTCGAGCAGGAGGAGCACGCCCGCCGGGCGCTCCCGCTCGGCGCGGCGGAGGAGCCCGACGAGCTTCGCGCCGTGCACCTCGCCCACCGCGCCGCCCATGAACCCGCCCTCCTGGCTCGCGGCGAGGACCACCCGGCCGCCGAGGAGGCCGCGCCCGACCACGACGCCGTCGTCGAAGGCGACGGCGAGGCCGAGGCCGGCGAGGTGCGGGCTCGTCACGCGCTCGGAGGGGCCGAGGAGCTCGGTGAAGCTGCCCGGGTCGAGGATCCCCGCGAGCCTGCGCCGCGCCGTCGCCTCGCGATAGCTCCTCCGCGCGGGGAGGTGACCCGGGTCCCCCGGCGTCACGGCCGCTGCCCCAGGTACTCCTCGACCGCCTGGTCGAGGCGCAGGCTCACGACGGCGGGGGTCGCCCCCGCGTCGTTCACGGACAGCGCGAGCCCGGCGACCGCGTTCCGGGCCGCGAAGTCCCGCAGCACGGCGTCCCAGATCTCCGCGAACCCGTTCGCGGACGTGGCGACCTCGACGCGGCAGCGGCCCGCGAGGTCCCCCGGCTCGACGAGCACCTCGAGGTTCCCGGACGCGACGACGCCGACGACGACCGGCGGCGCGCGCGGCGCCGGCGGGCCCGCCGACTCGAGCTCGAACGCGAGGCGCTCCATCCCGTCCCTCCCCTCACCAGCTCCGGAACCGGGCGGGCGGCTCGTAGAGCCCGCCCGACCAGCGCACGAGGTCCTTCACGCTGCGCGCGGCGAGCAGATCGCGCGTCGCCTCGCGCTTGTCGATGCCGAGATCCTCCGCGCGGCGGATGACGCCCCGGCGGCGGAGCTCCTCGACGGCGCGCCGCGAGCGCGCGCGCCCGACCGGCGTGTAGCCGGCGACGCCGCGGATCGCCTCGGCGCGCTCCTCCGGCGTGCGGCACAGGAGCAGGTTCGCGATCCCCTCCTCCGTCACCACGTGCGTCACGTCGTCGCCGTGGATCATCACCGGCGGGAGCGCCATGCCCATCGTCTCGGCGAGCCTCCACGCGTCGAGCCGCTCCACGAACGCCGGCTCCATGTGCTCGCGGAACGTCTCGAGGAGCTGCACCACGAGCTTCCGCCCCCGCGGCATGGCCGCCGGATCCGCCTGCGCCTCGCGGCCGGCGCGGAGCCAGGCCGCGCTGGCGTGGCGACGGCCGCGCGCGTCCGCGCCCATGTTCGGCGCCCCGCCGAACCCGGTGATCCGGCTCGTCGTGGCGGTGGAGCTGTTCCCGGCGAGGTCCAGCTGGAGGGTCGAGCCGATGAAGAGATCGCAGGCGTAGTGCCCGGCGGTCTGCGAGAAGGCCCGGTTCGAGCGCAGGCTCCCGTCGCGCCCGGTGAAGAACACGTCCGGCCGCGCCGCGACGTAGCGCTCCATGCCGAGCTCCGAGCCGAACGCGTGGATCGACTCGACGAACCCCGCCTCGATGGCGGGGATGAGGGTCGGGTGGGGGTTGAGCGCCCACTGCCGGCAGATCTTCCCGCGCAGCCCGAGCCGCTCCGCGTAGGTGGGCAGGATGAGCTCGATGGCCGCCGAGTCGAAGCCGATGCCGTGGTTGAGCCGCTCGACCCCGTACTCCCCGTAGATCCCCTTCACGACCATCATGGCCATGAGGACCTGGACCTCGCCGATCTGCGCCGGATCGCGCGTGAACAGCGGCTCGATCGCGCTCCTGGACGGCGCGACCGTGACGAAGTCCACCCAGCCGGCGGGGATGTCGACGCGCGGGAGCCGCTCCACGCGCTCGTCCACCTGGGCGACGACGATCCCGTCCTTGAAGGCCGTCGCCTCGACGATGGCCGGCGTGTCCTCGGTGTTGGGGCCGGTGTAGAGGTTCCCCTCGCCATCGGCGGCGATGGCCGAGACGAGCGCGACGCGCGGCGTGAGGTCCACGAAGTAGCGGGCGTAGAGCTCGAGGTAGGTGTGGATGGCGCCGATCTCGATCCGCCCGGCGGCGACGAGCTGCGCGAGGCGCGTCCCCTGCGGCCCGGAGAAGGAGAAGTCCAGGCGGCGCGCGAGGCCGCGCTCGAAGAGCTCGACGTGCTCGGGGAGCGCGAGCACCGACATGACGAGGTGCAGATCGTGGACGCGGGCGGGATCGGCCCGCGCGAGGGCGCGCGCGAGGAAGTCGGCCTGCTTCTGGTTGTCGCCCTCCAGGCAGACGCGGTCGCCCGGCTCGAGGAGGGCCTCGAGGAGCGGCGTCACGCGCCCGGGATCGACCCAGCGTCCGCCGCCGACGGCGGCGCTCGCGCGCGCGAGCC
>NZ_JALCYX010000097.1:0-13279 GCF_022690695.1 Anaeromyxobacter sp. SG17 | reverse complement strand
CGATCTTCACCGCGCCCGGCGACGCGAGCGGCGCCGCGACGATCTGCGCCCCGGCGGGGGTCGCGCCGGGCGCGGCGACCGGGACCGGCGCGGGGGTCGGCCCCGGGACGGCGCTCGCAGGCGCAGCGGCGGGAGCGGCGGCCGCGTCCGTCGGCTGGACCAGCGCCACCCCGGCGCGCTCGGCGGCGTCCTGCGCCTTGAGCTCCATCCACTTCTTCACGACCGCCATCGCGGTCGGCGCGGCGTTGGTCGAGCCGAAGCCCGAGTGCTCGTTCAGCACCACCACCACGATCTCGGGATCCTCCGCCGGCGCGAACGTCGCGAACCACGCGTGGTCGCGCTCGAAGTAAGGCACCTGCTCGGCGCGCATGCGCTTGCCCATCTTGACCACCTGGGCGGTGCCGGTCTTGCCGGCCGCCGTGAACTCCTTCGGGCGCTGCCAGTAGGCGGTGCCGAACGGCTCGTTGACGGCGGCGAGGAGCCCCTTCATCACCGTGTCGCGGGTGGACTGCTTGATGTTGGGGCGGCTGCGCTCCTGCGGCGCGAACTCCTGCAGGACCTTGCCGTCGGCGTCCTCGACGCGCAGGACGACCTGGGGCTTCCACACCTTGCCGGTCGCGAGCGCGCCGTAGAACACGACCTGCTGGATCGGCGTGACGTTCACGTCGCCCTGGCCGATGGCGAGGTTCACCGGCATGCCCTTCTGGTAGCCGCCGCGGATGTGCCGCTCGTGCCAGGCGACGTCGGGGACGAGGCCCGGCACCTCTCCCTGGACCCCGAAGTCCGTCGGCACGCCGAGCCCGAACTCGTGCGCCCACTTCGCGATCGCGTCCGCCCCGAGCCGGGCGCCGGCCTCGTAGAAGAAGACGTCGCAGCTCGCGCCGAGCGCGTGCTCGAAGTCCACGGCCCCGTGCCCGGTCTCCTTGTCGCAGCGCCAGCGGTGCGAGCCCATCTTGAAGTAGCCGGGGCAGTTGATCGTCGTGTTGGGGCGGTAGAGCCCCTCCTCCAGCGCGGCGATCGAGGTGAGCGCCTTGAACGTCGAGCCGGGGTGGTAGTGCTGCTGGATGGCGCGGAAGAGCTCGGGCTGCAGCGGGTCCGAGTGGATGGCGGCGAGCTCCGCCGAGGTGATGCGGCCGGACATCTTGTTCGGGTCCGGCGCGGGCCGGTCGACGAGCGCGAGCAGGAACCCGGTCTTGGCGTCCATCGCGAGGACCACGCCGGCGGTCGCGGGGAACACCTGCTCCGCGAACTCCTGCAGCCGCCAGTCGATCGAGAGCACGAGGTTGTGCCCCGGCACGCTCGGCACGACGCGCTGGTCCTCGGGGATGAGGCCCTCCGCGTCCTCCTTGCGGCGCCCCTTCGCGTCGACGGGGACGCGCTCCTTCCCGTCGATGCCGCGCAGCTCGCGCTCGAACTTCCGCTCGAGGCCGCGCCGGCCGGTGTAGTCGCCGAGCAGGTACGGCGCCTGGCCCGTCCCCGAGCGCTGCACCTCCTCGTTGAGCCGCTTCAGCTCGTCGGGGCCGGCCTCGTTCATGTAGCCGATGAGGTGACCGCCGAGCCCGGCGTACCGGTAGTTCCGGTGCGGGATCGGCTGCACGTCCACGCCCGGGAGATCCATCTGGTGCGCGAGGAAGCGGTCGAGCTCCTCGCGGGCGATGTCGACCTTCACCGTGAACGGCCGGAACCGCTCCAGCTTGCGCGCGCCGCCGAGGAGCCCGCGGGAGCGCTCCACCTCCTCGGGCGTCATCGAGAGCATGGCCGCGAGCCGCGCGAGGACCTCGTCGCACTGCTTCCCGCAGAAGTAGGGCGTGAGCGTGACGTCGTACGAGGGGCGCGAGTCCACGAGGATGCGCCGGTTGCGGTCGAGGAAGTGGCCGCGATCCGCCGGCTGGCGGATCTCCTTCACGAAGTTCTCCTCGGCCTTCTCCTTGTACTCGTCCCCCTGCAGCACCTGCAGGTGGTAGAGGCGCCCCACGAGCGTGAGGAACGTGAGGACGGCGAGCCCGGTCGCCCAGGCGAGCCGCGGCCGGAAGTCCTTCTGCGCCGCACCGGGCGCGCTGGGAGGGATGATCGACATCGCGTGTCAGCGGAGGAGCCCGTGCTCCTCGCGGTGGAACAGCCGGTCGACCCGGCGGAGTCCCGGGTAGAGCAGCGGCGCCGCGGCCGCCGTCAGGAGCGCCTCGAGGAGCATGCGCGGCACGAGCCCGAGGCCGGGCGCCGACTCCGGGGCGGAGGTCAGCCGAGTGAGGACGAGCGCGCCGAGCGAGATCACGAGGGCGCCGCCCCCGGAGAGCAGCGCGAACCCGCCCCGGCTGCGCACGTCGACGGCCGCGTTCACCGCGCGCGCGAGGACGAAGAGGAGCACCGCGAGGAAGGTCATGAGCCCCTTCGGCGAGCCGGTCACGAGATCGAGCACGTAGCCGATCCCGGCCGCGCCCACCGAGCCCTCCACGTTCCCCCCGTGGAGGCCCAGGTAGACGACGCACGCGGCGAGGAGCGCCACGGAGAACGCGCCGCCGCCCACCCAGCGCAGGACGGCGGACTGAAGCGCGGCGATGGCCAGCGCGAACAGGACGTGGGCGAGCGGCTTCACTGTGGGTTTCCGGGGGCGTAGGCGGCCGGGAGGACCTCCGCGGTCCGCTCCCAGGCGGTGACCACGAGGACCTCCTCGATGCGCGTCACGTCCACCGACGGGACGACGCGCGCCTCCTGGAACAGGCCGTGCTGGTTGCGCTCCAGCTTCGTCACCTTCCCCACCGGCAGGCCGCGCGGGAACACGCCGTCGGTGCCGGACGTGACGAGCGAGTCGCCCTCGATCATGTCCTCGACGCGCAGCGCGTAGTCGAGCTTGCACGCGTCGGGCTTGCCCATGCCGCGCACGTTCGCGCGCGCGCGGGTGCGGTCGACCACCGTCGCGATGGAGCTGTTGCGATCGGTGAGGACCAGCACGTCGGCGGTGTGCGCGGAGACGCCGTGGACACGCCCCACCACGCCCTCGGCGACGACGACCGGCATCATCCGCTCGATCCCCTCCTCGGTGCCGCGATCGACGGTGAGGAGCTGGAGCCCGGCGGGCGCGAGCCGCACGCCCACGACGCGCGCGCCCACGTACTTCCGCGCGGGCGACTCCTGCGCGAACGCGAGCAGCTTGCGCAGCCGCTCCACCTCCGCGCGCTCCGAGAGGAGCTGCTGGCGCTCCATCTTGAGCAGGTCCACTTCGCGTGAAAGATCGTTCGCCTTCTCGCGGGCGTGGCGCAGCGCGAGGTAGCCGTCCCAGGAGCGCAGCCCCCCGGACACGGCCCAGCCCACGCTCCGCTCGACGGGCGTGATGAGCCACAGGATGGCGCGATCGAGCTTCGAGCGCTCGCTCGGCTTCCTCGCGTGCGCGAAGTAGACACCCAGCGGTACGACGAGCAGCACCGCGACGAGGATGAGCTCGCGGTACCGCCTCAGCAGTGCGAACACGGACACTCCGGCGGGGGCAGAAACCCTTGCATTTTAGCCCCCTTCGACTAGGGTGTTCAACCTTCCGGCGCCCCCTCCCACGCGGGGCTGCCGACCTACAACAACGCGGAGCACCGGTTCATGCTGGAAGGGCTGCGAGCAAACAAGGGCGGCATCATCACCTGGATCTTCCTGGGCGCGATCATCGTCGTGTTCGTGATCAGCTTCGGCCCCGGCAGCCTCAGCAAGGGCGGGTGCCGAGGTGCGGGCGCCTCCTACGCCGCGAAGGTCAACGGGAAGACCATCCCCGCGGTGGAGTGGGAGCGGCAGTACGGCCAGCTCTACAACCTCTACCAGTCGCAGATGGGTGGCGGCTTCACCCGCGAGCTCGCCGCGCAGCTCGGCGTGGCCGACCAGGCCCTGAGCCAGCTCGTGGATCGGGAGCTCGTGATCCAGGAGGCGAAGCGCCGGGGCGTCCTCGTCTCCGACGCGGAGCTCTCGAGCGGCATCCACGCGATCCCCGCCTTCCAGCAGAACGGCGCGTTCCACTTCGAGACCTACGAGGCCGCGGCGCGCCAGAACTTCGGGTCGCCCGCGAAGTTCGAGGCGTGGTACCGCGACCAGCTCCTCTACGGCAAGATGCTCGCCGTGGTGGGCGAGGACGTGAAGGTCTCCGACGCCGAGGTCAAGGAGGCGTGGAGGATCGACGCGGACAAGCTCGCCCTCACCTTCGTCAAGTTCCCGCTCGCCGCGTTCCAGGCGGAGGCGAAGCCCTCCGACGCGGAGGTGAAGGCCTTCGCCGAGAAGGAGGGGGCGCGCATCGAGCAGTTCTACAAGGACAACCCGGCCCGCTTCGACCAGCAGAAGAAGGTCCGCGTGCGCCACGTCCTCGCGCGGGTGGGCCCCGGCGCGGACGACGCCGCCGCCAAGAAGAAGATCGAGGAGGCCGCCGCCCGCGTGAAGAAGGGCGAGGACTTCGGGAAGGTCGTGGCGGCGCTCTCCGACGACGAGGCGACGAAGGCCCGGGGCGGCGAGCTCGGCTTCGTGACCGAGGGGCTCTTCGACGAGGCGTTCGCGAAGGCGGCCCTCGCGCTCGAGCAGGGCAAGGTGTCCGAGCCCGTGCGCAGCGCGTCGGGCTGGCACCTCGTGCAGGCCGAGGAGGTCGTCCCGGCGAAGAAGGTCTCGCTGGCCGACGCCCGGCCGGAGATCGCCCGCGAGCTCCTCGCGCAGGAGCGCGCCCGCAAGGCGGCCGCGGACCGCGCCCAGGCGGCCCTCGCCGCCGCCCGCGGCGGCAAGACGCTCCCCGCGCAGTTCCCGAACGCGAAGCCCCTCACCGTCGGCGGGCAGCCGATCGTGGCCGAGGAGACCGGCACGTTCACGGCGTCGAGCCCGTTCGTCCCGAAGCTCGGTCCGGCGGCCGAGATCATCGGGGCCGCGCGCGCCGCTCGCGCCGGCGAGGTCCTGCCGAAGGTGTTCGAGGTCCCCTCCGGCCCGGTCGTGGCGGTCGTCACCGCCCGCGAGACGGCCGACGAGAAGGCGTTCGAGGGCGCGCGCGAGCAGGTGTCGGCGCGGCTGCGCAACCAGAAGGAGGCGCAGGTCGTCTCCACCTGGCTCGAGACCCTCCGCAAGGGCGCCAAGATCGAGCGGAACATCGAGCTCCTGGGGAGCGCCACCGCCGCGCGGTAAGGCCTCCATGGCGCTCCGGCTCGTCCTCGCATCCCAGAGCCCGCGCCGCCGCGAGCTGCTCGCCCAGCTGGGCGTGCCGCACGAGGTGCTGCCGGCGAACACGGACGAGTCCGTGCGCGCCGGCGAGCCGGCGCGCGAGTACGTCCTGCGCGTCGCCCGCGAGAAGGCCCGCGCCGTGCCCGGCGAGCTCGTGCTCGCGGCGGACACGGCGGTCGTGCTCCGGGGCGAGGTGCTCGGCAAGCCGCGCGACGCGGAGGACGCGCGGCGCATGCTCGGCGCGCTCTCCGGGAGCGCGCACGAGGTGCTCACCGGCGTCTGCGTCCGGCGCGTCGGCGCCTCCGGCGCGACCGAGGTCGAGGCGGTGGTCTCGACCGCCGTGCGCTTCGCCCCGCTCGACGAGGCCGCGATCGCCTGGTACGTCGGGACCGGCGAGCCGCTCGACAAGGCCGGGGCCTACGCCATCCAGGGCGCCGGCGGGGCGTTCGTGCTGAGCGTCGAGGGCAGCGTCTCGAACGTCGTCGGGCTCCCGCTCGCGGAGACGGCCGAGCTGCTCCGCCGCGCCGGCCACCCCCTCCCCTGGGACGCCCCCGCGGACGCGGAGGGGTGAGCGCCGTGGGGATCGCCGAGAACCTCGCCCGGCTGCGCGCGGAGCTGCCCGCTCACGTGACCCTCGTCGCGGTGTCGAAGACGCAGCCCGCGGCCGCCATCCGCGAGGCGTACGCGGCCGGGCAGCGCGACTTCGGCGAGAACTACGCGCAGGAGTGGCGCGAGAAGGCGGAGGCGCTCACGGACCTCGCCGAGCTCCGCTGGCACTTCATCGGCGGCCTGCAGACGAACAAGGTGAAGTACCTCGCCGGCCGCGTCGCCTACGTGCACACCGTCGATCGCGCGGAGCTCGCCCGCGAGCTCTCCCGCCGCTTCGCCCAGAAGGGCGCGGTCGCGCGCGTCTTCCTGGAGGTGAACACGGGCGGCGAGGCGTCGAAGGCCGGCTGCGCGCCGCGCGAGGCGCCCGCGCTCGCCGCGGCGATCCGCGCGCTGCCCGCGGTCGAGCTCGTCGGCGTGATGGGCATCCCGCCGCCCGACGACGACCCGCGGCCCCACTTCCGGGCGCTCCGGGCGCTGCGCGACGGGCTCGGCCTCGCCGAGCTGTCGATGGGTATGAGCGGGGACTGGCGCGTGGCGGTCGAGGAGGGCGCGACCTTCGTGCGGGTGGGCACGGCCATCTTCGGGGTCCGGCCGCCCAAGGGCGCCTGAGGCGGCGCCGCCCCGCCGTCAAACCACCTTGAGGCGCAGGCGCCCGGAGTCGCTCACCGCGACCCGGAACTCCTGTCCGCAGTAGAAGCAGCGGACCTCGTCGCCGTGGCCGAACCCGTCGTCCCACGGGTTGTTCGCCGAGCAGTCCGGGCAGTCGAAGTCTCCGAACCGGCGCGTCCTCCCCGCCTCCGCGCTCGCGGCCGGGACCTCGTCCTCGTCGTAGCCCGCGTCGAACGGCATCGCGCTCCCTCCTCCTCGCGGGGGTGGTGCCGCCACCCGCGCCGGACCGGCCGGCGTGGGCGAGCGTACGCCAACCCGGGGCGGGCGTGCGAGCGAGCGCCAGGGGCACGATGTAGGACTGCCCGTTCACGGGCCGGGGAATAGCGGGACCGGGCGCTCCATTGTAAGCAATGCGTCAAGCGCTCCGCGCGGGAGCGTGCCGGAAACCGACACCCCTGTCGCGGCCTGGCCCCACGTTCGCGTCGGCGGCTTGCATTTTCGGGCTACACGAAGCTGGCATCTCGCTTGCTGAACCTCCGCGCGCCGCGCGGTCTCAGACGCGGAGACGGGAGAACCCTTGCACGAGCGCCTCGCCACCCTCGCAGTCGTCGCCCTCCTCGCCGCCCCCGCGAGCGCGCAGGGGTTCTCTCCCGGCGAGGAGACCGTCTTCCGGATCACGTACCTCAGCCTCCCCACGGGCGAAGGCAGGATCGTGGTGGGGAAGCCGGAGGGAGACATCTGGCCGGTGGTCTTCCAGGCGAAGACGCAGGGCGTGGCGGGCCTCGTGGACATCCGGGAGCACCTCGTCAGCTACTGGGACGCGCGCACGAAGCTCACCCGCGGCTCGGACCTCAAGGCCTACGAGGTGGGCGACTTCCACCAGGACAGCGCCCGCTTCGACCGCGTGAGCCGGAAGGCCACCGTCACGGTGCAGCGCAAGGGCAAGCGGAAGGAGCAGACGATCGAGGTCCCGGCGAACGTCCAGGACCTCACGAGCGCCTTCATGTGGCTGCGCCTGCAGCCGCTCGAGGTCGGCCGGCGCTACGACGTGCCCGTCGCCTCCGGCACCCACCAGTTCACGCTCGTCGCGGAGGTCGTCGGGCGCGAGCGGGTCGAGACGCCTGCTGGCGCCTTCCCCACGATCAAGGTGAAGATCCGCACCGCGCTCGAGGGCAAGTTCTCCACGAAGCGCGACTCCTGGATGTGGCTGTCCGACGACGCGCGGCACGTGCTCGTGCGCGCCGAGGCGGACTTCGCGGTGGGCAGCATCGTCGCGGAGCTGAGGAGCTACACTCCGGGCGGAGAGGTCGCGGCGCGCTGATCCGCGCCGGCCGGCGCACCCCCCGGCCGAGGCGCGCGTTGCATCGGCCGCCAGCGCGGCGCACCTTCGCGTGGATGCGCGCGGCTCTCCTCCTGGTAATCCTCGCGGCGTGCGCCGGCGGCGCGCCGGCCCGCTCCTGCGCGTCCGAACGGCCCGAGGCCCGCCCGGGCCCGCCGGTCGAGCTCGGCGTCGCGAGCGGGCTCGAGAAGCTGCGGCCCGCGGATCCCGTCCCGCGGGACCGGGAGATCGTGCTCGAGGCGGCCCGGGGCGAGTGCGAGTCCGCCCAGATCGCCGTCCGCGGCGCGCGGCCGATCGCGGCGCTCTCCGCCGAGGCGCGGCCGCTCGCCGGCCCCGGCGCCGTTCCCGTCACGCTCTACCGCGTCGCGACGCTGTCCCTGCCGCGCGGGTCCGGGCCGGAGGGGGAGCCGGGGGAGTGGCCGGATCCTCTCGTCCCGGCGCGGGATCCCTTCTTCGGCGAACCGCGCCGCGCGTTCCCGGTCGCGGTGCCGGCGCGCCGGCTCCAGGCGATCTGGGTCGAGGTCTGCGTCCCCGAGGGCGCGACGGCGGGCGAGTACCGGGGCGAGGTGCGCGTGCGCGACGGAGCGCGCGCGCTCGCGGCGGTCCCGCTGCGGCTGCGCGTGTGGCCGTTCACGCTGCCGGCGACCGGCGCGTTCACGGCGGCGTTCGGGCTCCCCACCCGCGTCGGCACGCGCGCCCTCGGCAAGCCGGACGACCCGGTGCTCGCGCGCGCGCTCGCGGCGGCGCTCCAGCGCCACCGCATCTCGCCGTACACCCTGTCCGCCGATCCGCCCGACGGCGAGTGCACCGCGCGCCGCTGCGCGCTCGACTGGGCCCGCTTCGACGCCGAGGTCGGACCGGTGCTCGACGGCACCCTCGTACCCGGCGTGAAGGGCACGTTCGCCGAGGTGCGGATCGCGGCGAAGGTCTGGGATGGGCCCGAGGCGGATCTCGCCGCGACCCTCCGCGCGTGGAAGCGCCACTTCGACGCGCGCGGCTGGAGCGATCGCCTCTGGCTCTACACGCTCGACGAGCCCCGGCCCGAGCAGCTCCCCGAGCTGCGCCGGCGCGCGCGGCTCGCGCACGAGGCCGGGATCCGGGTGTTCGCCACCCTCGCGCCCGACCCGGCGCTCTCGGGCGCCGTGGACGCGTTCGCGCCGAACCTCACGCTCGCCCCCGAGCGCGCGGGGCGGGACGAGCACGTCTCGTTCTCCTACGCCTCCTGCATGTCGCACGGGTGCGACGAGATCCCGCCCTCCGGCCGGAGCCGCGCGACGATGCTGCGCGAGTTCCGGGGCTGGCCGGGCTACGCCATCGACCGCCCGGGCACGACCGCGCGCGCGGTGGCCTGGCTCGGGTGGCGGCGCGGCCTCGCGGGCGAGCTGTACTACGACGTGCTCCACGCGTGGGTCGATCGCGATCCGTGGAAGGACGTGCGGGCGTTCGCGGGGAACGGCGACGGCACCCTCCTCTACCCGGGCCTGCCGGGGGAGCTCGGCGGCGAGCACGGGTTCCCGGTCGAGTCCATCCGGCTCAAGATCATCCGCGACGCGCTCGAGGATCTGGAGCTCCTGCGGCTGGCCGAGGCCGCCGGGCTCGGCGAGCTCGCGCACGCGACCGCGGCGAAGCTCGTCCCGAGCGCGCGCGGGTTCGAGCGGGACCCTCGCCGGTGGCTCGCCGCGCGCGCCGCGCTCGGGGACGCGCTCGCCCGCCTCGAGCTCCGCGCGAGGCGCTGAGGATCCTCGACGTGCTCGCGCCGCTCCTGGCCCTCGCCCTCGCCGCCGCGCCGCCGTGCGCGCTGCCGCCGCTCGCGGACGGCGAGCGCCCCTGGCGCACCGGCGAGACCCTCGAGCTCGAGCTCGACGTGCTCGGCGCCGTGAAGGCCGGGCTGCTCCAGCTCAGCGTCGAGCGGCCCATGTCGGGGGGCCGCATCGTCCCCCTGCGGGCGCGCGCCCGCACGACGGCGGCCTTGGCGAGCATCCGGAGGTTCGTCGGCGTGGGGCTCTCCTGGGTGGACGCGGCGACGCTCCTCCCCGAGCGCTACCGCGACGACATGGACGAGAACGGCGTGCGGAAGTCGAGCGACGCGCGGATGCCGGGCGACGGGCGGGTCACGATCGCGTACCGCCAGGGCGACCGGGAGAGCGAGGCGCGCTTCGACGCGGCGGGCGAGGTGCTCGACGCGCTCTCCGCCCTGTACTACCTGCGCGCGGCGCGGCTCGCGCCGGGCGACCGCTTCTGCTTCGACGCCGTCGCCAGCCGTCGCCTGTGGCACCTCGAGGGGACCGTCGCCGCCGAGCGCGAGGCGGTGGAGACCCCGGCCGGCCGGTTCGAGACGTTCCGGGTGGACGCGCTCGCGCGGCGGGCGGATCGTCCCGAGGCGCGCCCGCGGCCCGTTCACCTCTGGTTCACGCGGGACTCCCGCCGGCTGCTCGTCGCGGCGGTCTCGGAGATCGAGCTCGGCCCCGTGCGCGCCCAGCTCGCGGCGGTGCGCGGCACGCGCGCCGCCCGCTGAGCGCCGAGCGCCGAGGGGCGCGTCACATCCGCGCCGCCACCTGGGCGAGCCGGCGGCGCACGCTCGCGAGCGCCGCCCCGAGCCGCTCGATCCGGTCGATCGGCCCGCCGCCGAGCGCCAGCGAGAGGACGCGCTGCTGCGACGGCTCCGCCTCCGAGAGCGCCTCCTCGATGCTCGCGACGTAGGTCGCGATGGCTGCGAGCGCGCCGCGCGCCTGCTCGAGATCGTCGTCGAGGAAGTCGAGCACGACGTGCTCCCGCGCCGCGCGACCGGCGAGCCGCGCGCGGAGGGATTCCACCGCCCGGCGGCCCGCGGCATCCGGGCCAGGGACGACGCGCTCCTCGTCGACGACCACGACTGCGCTCTGACGCGGCATCCCCCGATGGTAGCGGGGCGATATCGCCGGTCAACTTTGCGGCGAGGGCGCGGACGTCACCGGCGGTGGACGTCGCTCATCCCTGCGTGAAGTCCGCTCCGGAGGCGCGCGTACGACACACCGCCGCTTGCGCAACCGTCACCGCTTTCGCGCGACTCATCCGCGAAGCAAGGGCTCGAGAGGCACACGAGACCGGAGGCGAGACGGGCACCCGCAGCGAGGCGCGCCGAGGCGTACTGCCTCCGTACGCCGCAGGCGCAACGAGCGAGGACGCCCGTCGCAGCCCCGGTATCGTGCGCCGCGCTGGAGAGAGGTAAAGCTAGATGAGGCCGCGGGAGCGGCGGAGGAGTTCTACCGTCTTCTGATACTCGACGTCCCAGGCGCTCGTCCCCTCCTGCAGGTGCTTCAGGCGGGCGCGCGCCTCGCGATCGATCTCCTCGTCGACGTCGAGGTGCTTCTTGAAGATGTTGAAGACCTTCTTCCGGAGGGAGTGATCCTCGGAATAGACCTCCTCGACGTTCCGCGAGATGAGGAGGAACTCGATCATCTGGCCGATGACGTACTCGATCCCCTCGTCGCCCATCTTGAAGCCGCGGACGTCGGCCATCTCGCGCTTCACCTGGGTGAACCGGGAGTGATCGTAGCCGCGGCGCTCGAGGGCCTCGCGGGTCGCGGCGTTCACGCGCTCCTCGGCGGCGAGGTACTCCTTCATGATCGCCGCCATGTCCATCTCGGCGTCGGCGATGCGCAGGGTCTCGACCTCGATGTCGCCGTCCTGCATGAGGGTCTGGATGACCTCGCGGGCGATCGTCGGGATGACCTTGGGGTAAAGCCGCATGGAAGTTCCTCGCCTGGACGGCCGCGGACCGCGCCGCGGGCCGAGTGCCGTTGCGAAGACCGCGAAACAAAAGGTAAAGCCGTATAAACCCCGGCCGCCAGGGGTGGCAAGAAAAAAAGGCCTCGGCTGCAGCATGGTTCCACGCGATCTGCGGCCTCGCCACCCGCCCCCTCGGGCTCGTCCCCTCACGGGCCCGTAGGGTTCGGCGACGCTCCGCGCGGCGTCGCGCCGGAGCGGTGACGCCCGGCCAGGAGCCGCCCCGGAAACGGCGAGGGCGGCGCCCCTCCAGGCACCGCCCTCTCGATCGCACGCCGCCGCTCGCCCCCGCCCCGCTCACTGCGCGTGCGCCGCGCACGGCGCGGAGCGGAGGACGGCCGGCCGCGCTAGCTCAGGTAGATCTTCTGCACGTCCGAGAGGAGCTTCAGCGCCTCGGCGCGCGGGCGCTGGAAGGCGTTGCGGCCCATGATCGAGCCGAACCCGCCGCCTTCCTTGATGCCGCGGATCTCGTTCAGCACGTCCTCGGTGCCCTTCGCCTCGCCGCCCGAGAAGATGACGATGCGCTTGCCGTTGAACGCGGACTGCACGACGTGGCGCACGCGGTCGGCGAGGGTCTTCGTCGGGATCTGATACTTCTCGTAGACCTTCTTCGCCTCCGGGTGCTCGACGAGGTCCTTGGGGGGCTTCACCTTGATGATGTGCGCGCCGAGCTGCGCCGCGATCTGGGCGGCGTAGGCGGCGATGTCCACGGCGGTCTCGCCGTCCTTCGACACGCCGGAGCCGCGCGGGTAGCTCCACACCACCACCACCAGGCCGGCCGCCTTGGCCTCCTCGGTGAGCTCGCGCAGGTGCTCGTACTGGGAGTTACGCGCGTCGGAGGCGGGGTAGATCGTGTAGCCGATCGCGGCGCAGCCGAGCCGCACCGCCTCCTTCACGGAGCCGGTGACCGCCGAGATGGGCGCGCCGCCGAGCTTCGAGAGCGAGTCGGAGTTGTTGAGCTTCAGGATCGTCGGGATCTGGCCCGCGAACTTCCGCGCGCCGGCCTCGATGAAGCCGAGCGGCGCCGCGTAGGCGTTGCACCCGGCGTCGATGGCGAGCTGGAAGTGATAGTCCGGATCGTAGCCCTCCGGGTTCGGCGCGAACGAGCGGGCCGGACCGTGCTCGAAGCCCTGGTCCACCGGGAGGATCACGAGCTTGCCGGTTCCGCCGAGCGTGCCCGTCATGAGCAGCCGGTGCAGGTTGGCGAGGGTCCCGGGGCTGTCGCTCTGATACCAGGACAGGATCTCTTTCACTCGCGTGGTGGTTCGCTCCGGCATTTCGATTCTCCCAGCAGGACGTGAGGGTTCGGGGTTCTCTAGGACGACGCGAGCTCCAAGTCGACGCGCAATCTAGAGAGCGCTGCGATGGGGTGGCAAGGGGAAAAGCCTCCGCCCGCTCGGCCGGCGCGGTGGCCGGTCCAAACCGGGCTGCGCAGCTTTGGAGTGAACCCCCGAAAAGGAAGGTCCCATGGCGCGTGGAGTCGGCGAGCGGCCGGAGCGGAGCCCGGCGGCGATCCTGTCCGAGGTCGAGTACCCCATCTCCCGCGATGATCTCGCTCAAGCGGCGGCGGAGAGCGACTCTCCAGCGGACGTGATCAACTTCCTCAGATCGCTGCCCGAGCGGATCTACACGAGCCCGAACGACGTCATGCGCCAGTTCGGCGAGGCGGGGGCGCGGTTCGGGCTGTTCTCGACGAACGTTCGCCATCGCGGCGATCTGGGCAAGGAGGCGGTCGAGACGGGGGCGGCGCCGACCAAACATCCGTAGAGACGGGGGGCTGCGCCCCCCGCC
>NZ_JALCYX010000096.1:0-13762 GCF_022690695.1 Anaeromyxobacter sp. SG17 | reverse complement strand
GCCCCACCCGCGGCGCGCGAGCCGGCTCCGACCCCTGCGCCGGAGCCCGAGCGCGAGCAGGGCGAGGCCCCACCCGCGCCTGCGCCTGAGCTCGCGCCCGCCGCGGCGACGCCGTCGCCCGGCCCCGGCGCCGAGCCGCCGAGCGAGCCGGCACCCGCGAAGCGGGCGCGCACGAAGCCGGTGAAGCCGCGCGCGAAGCGCAGCGCCCCCAGGGCGCCGAAGAAGAAGAAGGCCCGCAAGGGGACGCGTCGCGAGAAGTGAACTCGCTTCCCGCCCGAGCCTTCTTTCCTTCTTTCCATTTGCCCGCACCCCGGCCGGTGGCTAGCATCCCGCGCATATGACGAGACCCACCGTGCTCCTCGCCGCGCTCGCGGCTGCCCTCGCCGCGCCCGCGGCGCGCGCAGCGACCCCCGCCGCCGGCGGACAGGGCAAGGACCAGTACGCCGTCTTCGAGACCTCGCGCGGAACGATCGGCGTGAAGCTGCTCCCGCGGAAGGCGCCGAAGGCCGTCGAGAACTTCGTGGAGCTCGCCCAGGGCAAGAAGACCTGGACGGATCCGACGACGGGACGGAGAGTGACCGAGCCGCTCTACGACGGCACCCTGTTCCACCGCGTCATCCCGAGCTTCATGATCCAGGGCGGCGATCCGCTCTCTCGCGGCGCGGCGCTCGGCGCGACGGCGGCGCCGAACGGCCGGCCGTTCGGCTCGGGCGATCCCGGGTACCGCTTCGAGGACGAGCTCGAGAAGCCGCCGGCGAAGCCCTTCGCGAAGGGGTGCCAGCTCGCGATGGCGAACAGCGGCCCCAACACGAACGGCTCGCAGTTCTTCATCACCGAGGTGGCGACCCCCTGGCTCGATCCCAAGCCGTGCAACGCCCCGGGGGGCGTGTGCGGGTACGTGCACATCGGCGAGGGAGTGTGCGGCTGTGAGCTCGTGGCGCCGATCGCGCGGGCCGGGAACGGCCAGACGAAGCTCGTGAAGGTCACCATCACGAACAAGGCGCCCACCTGCAAGTGAGCGGCGTCGCCCGGGCGGTCGAACCGCGCCGGGGAGGACGGGAGGACGGACATGGCTGAGCAGCTCTACGCGACGTTTCAGACTTCTCTCGGCGAGATCGTCGTGAAGCTCCTGCCGGAGAAGGCGCCGAAGACCGTCGAGAACTTCGTCGGCCTCGCCGAGGGGACGAAGGAGTGGACGGACCCGCGCACCGGCCAGAAGCAGAAGAAGCCGCTGTACGACGGCACGGTGTTCCACCGCGTGATCCCCGAGTTCATGATCCAGGGCGGCGATCCGCTGGGGACCGGCACGGGCGGGCCCGGCTACAAGTTCGGGGACGAGATCGGCCCGGACAACCGGTTCACGAAGGGCGGCCTCCTCGCGATGGCCAACGCCGGCCCGAACACCAACGGCTCGCAGTTCTTCATCACGGAGATCGCGACCCCCTGGCTCGACAAGGGGCACACGATCTTCGGCGAGGTGGTGCGCGGCGAGGAGCTCGTGCCCAAGATCGCCCGCACCGGCAACGCGAAGGTAAAGCTCGAGAAGGTCACCATCACCCGCGGCGCGCAGCCGTAAGGCTCCGCCGCAAGGAAACCCAGGCGCCCGCCGGTGGCCGTCGTGCCGCCGGCGGGCGCGATCACCTCATGACCAGCAAGAAGCAGCCCCCGTTCCGCGCCGGGTTCGTCGCCATCGTCGGGCGGCCGAACGTCGGCAAGTCCACCCTCCTGAACCGCGTGCTCGGCGAGCACGTCGCGATCGTCACGCCGCGCCCGCAGACGACCCGCACCCGCATCCTCGGGATCTGGAACGCGAAGGGCGCCCAGATCGCCTTCTTCGACACGCCCGGCCTGCACCGCGCGAAGGGGCCGCTCAACCGGCGGATGGTCGAGGTCGCGCTCACCACGCTCGACGAGGTCGACGCGGTGCTGATGCTCGTCGAGGCGGGCACGGGGCCCGACGGCCGGGTGGAGGTCGGCGAGTCGACGCGCTGGGCGATCGAGGAGGTCGCCCGGCGGCGGAAGCCCGCCATCCTGGGGATCTCCAAGATGGACCGGGCGCCGCGCGCGACGCTCCTGCCCGTCATCGACGCGTACAAGGGCCTCCACGCGTGGACCGACATCGTCCCGTTCTCCGGGCTCACCGGCGAGAACGTGGACACGCTGCTCGAGGTGCTCGGGAAGCACCTGCCCGAGTCGGAGGCGCCGCTCTTCCCGCCCGACCAGCTCACCGATCAGGCGGAGCGCGCCCTCGCCGCGGAGTACGTGCGCGAGCAGGTGATGCTCCAGACGCGCCAGGAGATCCCGTACTCGGTCGCGGTGGACGTCGAGGAATTCGACGAGGCCGAGCGCCGCGACGACGGCGGGCTCGTCCGCATCTCGGGGGTGATCCTCGTCGAGCGCGAGTCGCAGAAGGCGATCGTGATCGGCAAGGGCGGCGCGATGCTGAAGAAGATCGGGACCCGCGCGCGGGAGAACCTCGAGCGGCTCCTCGGCTGCAAGGTCTTCCTGGGGCTGACCGTCAAGGTGGAGGAGCGCTGGAGCGAGCGCGCCACCGCGCTGAAGAGGCTCGGCCTGTGAGCGCGCCCACCGTCCCCGCGCCGCGCGCGCTCGTCGCGCTCGTCGGCCGCCCCAACGTGGGCAAGTCCACGCTCTTCAACCGGATCGCCGGCCGCCGCGCCGCGATCGTCCAGGACGTGCCGGGCGTCACCCGCGACCGGAACTACGCCGACTTCACCTTCGAGGGCCGGGCGCTGTCGGTCGTGGACACCGGCGGGTTCGAGCCGGAGTCGTCCGACCGGCTCATGGCGCAGGTCCGCCGGCAGGCCCAGCTCGCGGTCGAGGAGGCCGCCGCGGTGGTGCTCGTCGTCGACGGGCGCGAGGGGCTCTCGCCGGTGGACTCCGCCGTCGCCGACCTGCTGCGCCGCGCGGGCAAGCCGCTATTCGTGGCGGTGAACAAGGTGGACACCGCCCGCACCGAGGAGGAGATCCCGCTCGCGGAGTTCTTCCGGCTGGGCTTCGGGGACGTGCACACCGTCTCGGCCGAGCACGGCCGCGGGGTGGGGGAGCTGGTCGACGCGATCGTCGCGAAGCTCGCGCTCCCGGAGGCCCCGCCGGCCCCCGAGGACGCCGAGGAGCCGGAGGAGGTCAGCGAGGACGACCGGCCGAAGGGCGACATCCGCCTCGCCATCGTGGGCCGCCCGAACGTCGGCAAGAGCACGTTCGTGAACGCGCTCCTCGGGATGGAGCGCTTCGTCGTCTCCGACGTCCCCGGGACGACGCGCGACGCGATCGACTCCCTCGTCGAGCACCGCGGCCAGCGCTTCGTCGTCACCGACACCGCCGGGATCCGGCGCAAGAGCGCCATCGCCCAGAGCGTGGAGGCGTACTCCGTCGTGCGCTCGATGAAGGCCATCGACCGGGCGGAGGTGGTCGCCTGCCTGCTCGACGCGACGGAGGCCGGCGTGGAGCAGGACGCGCGCCTGCTGGGGCTCATCTCCGAGAAGTCGAAGGCGCTCCTCATCGTGGTGAACAAGTGGGACGTCGCGGAGCGCGAGGGCGCGACGCAGGACTGGTACCGCAAGGAGCTGTACAAGCGGCTGCCGTTCGTCTCGTTCGCGCCGATGCTGTTCGTCTCGGCGAAGGAAGGGCGCGGCGTCACCCGCGTGCTCGAGCGCGCCGCGCGGCTCGTCGAGCAGTACCGCGCCCGCTTCCCGACCCCGGCCCTGAACGAGCTGCTCGAGACGATCCAGGAGGAGCACCCCGCTCCCCTCGCGAAGGGCCACCCGGTGAAGCTGTACTACGTCGCCCAGGTCGCCTACGCGCCGCCCACCTTCGTGATGCAGTGCAACCGGCCGGAGGCGATCGGCGAGCCGTACCGCCGCTTCGTGGAGAACCGCTTCCGCGCCGCCTTCGGGCTGGAGGTGCCGATGCGGCTCGTCTTCCGGGAGCGGAAGCGCCGCAGCCGCCCGCCGCCGAAGCGGCGCGGGTGAGCGGCCGTCCGGCTTTCGCTTGACGGCCTCTGCCCCGGCCCTCTAGATTGGCCCGGTTTTCTTCAGGAATCTCGCGCGTTGCGCCCCCGAGAGGTGCCATGTCGTCGAAGCCCAGCGTCATCACCCGCAAGGACATGAAGGAGCCGGACAAGTTCCAGCACGCGGCGGAGCAGGCCGCCGGCTGGGTCGCGGCCCGGAAGCGGCAGGCCGTCCTGCTCGGCGGCGGGGCCGTCGTGCTCGTGCTCCTCGCGGTGGTCGTGCTCGTCGTGCAGTCGCACCGGTCCGAGGCCTCCGGCGCTGCGGTCTCGCAGATGCTCGAGACGGTCGGCGGGACGGTGTCGGCGGTGCCGCTCCCCGGCCAGCCGGGGCCGTTCTTCCCGACGGAGGAGGCGCACCAGCGCGCCATCGTCGGCGCGGCGGACCAGGTGCTCGCGCAGCACGGCGGCAGCGCCGCGGCGCTCGCGGCGCTCGCGAAGGGGGACGCGCACCTGCGCCTTCGCGAGTGGGAGCCCGCCAGGGCGGCCTACCAGCGGTATCTCGAGACCGCCGACAAGGACGATTCGCTCCGGTTCGGCGCGCTCGAGGGGCTCGCGCTCGCGGCCGAGGGGAAGGGTGACCTCGCCGCGGCGGCCGAAGGGTTCGCGCGGATGGCGAAGGAGGCGCCGGCGTTCGCCGATCGCGCCGATCTCGACCGCGCCCGCGTGCTCGCCACCGCCGGCAAGACGGACGAGGCGCGCCAGGTGCTGGCCGCGTTCCCCGAGCAGCACAAGGAGTCGCCCCTCGCGCCCGAGGCGTCGCAGCGGCTCGGCAAGCTCGGCGGCAAGTAGATGACGGCGCTCGCCCTCGCGCTCGCGCTCGCCGCGACGGCTCCCGGCATGAGGAGCGGGCTGCCCCCCGCGCCGCGGGAGCTCTACCGGTTCGCCTGGCAGCGGTCGGTGGTCACGCCGCAGGCGCTCGAGTGGAAGCCGCGCGAGCCCGGCGGCCTCGCCGTCGATCCCGCGAGCGGGATCGTGGTGTTCGGGACCCGCGACGGCTGGCTCCACGCGATCCGCGACGACGGGAGGGTCGCCTGGGAGCTCAAGACGGAGGGCGGCTTCTCGGGCCCACCGGCGATCGACGGCGGCACCGTCTACGCCGGCTCGAGCGACGGGCGGCTCTACGCGGTCGCGCTCGCGACGGGCAAGGAGCGCTGGCGCTACGACGCGAAGGAGGAGCTCGGGACCCGCCCGGCCGTCGTCGGCGGCACGCTCTACGTGGCGAGCCTGCAGGACACCGTCTTCGCGCTCGACGCGAAGACCGGCGCCTGGAAGTGGCATCACCGGCGCGAGCCGCGCCCGGGCTTCACCATCCGCGGCGCCGCGCCGGTGCAGGTGCGCGGAGGCACGGTCTACGCGGCGTACTCCGACGGCTTCGTGGCGGCGCTCGATCCGGCGACGGGCACGGCGCGCTGGGAGCGGATGATCGCGCCCGCCGGCGACGAGCTCGACGTCGACGGCCTGGTGGCGGAGGGGGATCGCGTGTACGCCGCCGCCTACTCCGGCGCGGTGCTCGCGCTCGACGCGGCCTCCGGCGAGACGCGCTGGACCTTCGAGGCGCCCGGGGCGGTGAAGCTCGCGCTCGCGCCGGGCGGGACGCTCGTCGCGGTCGCGACCGCCGGCGTGTACGCGCTCTCGGCCAAGGACGGCACGGTGCTCTGGTCGTCTCCGCTCGGCCGCGGCGTGCCTTCGGGCGAGCCGGTCGTCGCGGGTGCCTGGGTGCTCGTCCCCGCCACCACCGGCGGGCTCCGCTGGCTCGAGGCGTCGAGCGGACGGCTCATGCGCGTGCTCGACCCGGGGAGCGGGATCTCGGGGACCCCCGCCGTCGTGGACCGGCGCGTGTACGTCCTGTCGAACCGCGGCGAGCTCTACGCGCTCGACCTGCCGTGAGGCGCATCCGCGTCGTCGCGGCCGTCGTCCGGCGCGCGGAGCTGCTGCTCGTCACGAGGCGCCCCGACCGTGCGGGCGCGCGGGGGCAGTGGGAGTTCCCGGGCGGCAAGGTCGAGCCGGGCGAGGACGAGCCCGCGGCGCTGCGCCGGGAGCTCGTCGAGGAGCTCGGCTGCGACGCCGCGGTGGGGCCGCTCCTCCTCCGCCACGCTCACGCCTACCCGGAGCTCGAGGTCGAGCTCGCCTTCTACCGCTGCGCGCTCGAGCCCGGGGTCGAGCCGCGCCCGCTCGGCGTGGCCGAGATCGCCTGGGCACGCCCGGGCACGCTCGAGAGCTACGACTTCCTCGAGGCGGATCGGGCGGTGCTCGCCGAGCTCGAGCGCCTCGCCTCGGACGAGCCCGCCGATCGCGAGTGAGCGCTTGCCTCCGGGCGGTGGCCGGCGCGCTCCGCGTGCCCCGATAGCGCTGCCCGCTCGGGCGTTTCCCTGCTGCGGCACACGCTGGCTGCCTGCGGCGGCTCATCATTCATCACAAGTGCAGGTACTCGCCGGGCGAGCGGTGGGTGTTTCGACCGCGGTTTCGGTGCGCAGGGCGGATTCGGGCATCGACGGGATCTGCGCACGCGCTCCGGGCGCGACCCGATGAACGCGGGGGAGGCGGTAGAGCAGGCGAACGTCTCGTCGTGTCGGGCCGGCGTCGCAGCGTTTCTTCGCGCGGGTCCGTGCAGCAACACGCGTTCGCGCTCGCCCCGCCACATGGGCCGGAGCGTCGCGCCAGTGTTCACAATGCGTGACAGCTATCGCCAGCGGTAGTGCTCCCCGACGTCGCGGCTTCCCTCGCGCGAAGAAACGAAGCGTCCCTGTTGCGGTGGGTGAAACATTGCCCATTGACGCCTTCTCGCCTCGATCGCGCTCGGGCAAACGGGCGGCGCGTGAGGGCCGCTCTCGCGCACACACTTTGCGCGTGAAGCGCGCGCCGATCGGTTTGAGGCTCCGACGAGGGCGCAGCGGAGAACGCCGCGCAAGAGCGGGCCTGGAGCGTCTCCGGAGCTCCGGAATTCGCGTGTTACGAAGGGTGTACTGGAGGTGCATCCCATGTCCGCGCTCGCCCCCGCTTCTCTCGAGTCGAACGTCCTCGCCCTGCGCCTGCGCGAGCTCGCCGGAGAGGAACGAAACGTCCAGGTCGACTTCCTCCTGCACCTCGACGAGTTCGATCGGCGCCGCGCCTTCGTCGAGGCCGGCCATGCGTCCCTGTGGGCCTATTGCCTTGAGGCGCTCCACCTGCGCGAGGGCGCCGCCGGGCGGCGCATCCAGGCGATGCGGGTGCTGCGCCGCTTTCCGACACTGGAAGCTCCGCTGCGGGATGGGCGTCTTTGCCTGTCCACCCTGGCGCTCCTCGGCCAGGTGCTCACCGAGGAGAACGTGGACGATCTCCTCACTCGCGCCGCCTTCCGGACCCGGGCCGAGGTCGAGCACCTCGTCGCCTCCGTCCAGGCCCGCACCGCTCCGCGCGCTGGCCTCCGCAAGCTGACCGAGCGCGCGCCCGCCGCGGCGAGCGCAACGCTACCGCTCCCGGCGTCCGATGCAGGGGCCGAGGCGGCGCCACTGGCCGGCCCTGCTGAGCCGACCCTCGGCCCGGACCCCATCGCCGACTCGCGGCCTGCGCTCCCGCCCACCGTCGCGCAGCCGAAGCGAAGGGCCGTGACGCTCGCCGTCTCGGAGACGCACTGGTCGCTCCGGGTCACCCTCGACCGCGCCTGCAAGGAGGACCTCGAGACGCTCCTGTCACTCCTGTGCACAAGGTTCCGGACGGCGACCTCGCGGCGGTGCTCCACGAGGCGATCCGCTGCGCCATCGAGAAGCACGGCAAGCGCAAGGGCGCTGTCGCGCCGGAGCGGAAGACGAAGGACGCGAAGGAAGGTTCGAAGGAGCGCGCGAAGGAGGGCTCCGAGGAAGGCTCGACCGAGGGCGAGAAGCGGGTCGCGGCGAAGCCACCGGCGGCGAGGACCACGATCCCGGCGATAGTGCGCCGCGCGGTGTGGACGCGCGACGGCGGGCGCTGCGCCTGGGTCGGTCCGGACGGCTGCCGCTGCAACAGCCGCTGGAAGCTCGAGCTCGACCACCTCCAACCCGCCGCCCTCGGGGGGCCGTCCACGATCGACAATCTTCGGCTCGCCTGTCGAGCGCACAACCTGCTTCACGCAGAGAGAACTTTCGGGCGCGAGCACATGGATCGCTTCCGCCGCGACTCGGGTGACGGGCCGACGCCATTCGAGCAACCGGGCGTGGCGCCTCTGTCTACCGTCATGCATCTGGGACGTGGGCGCCGTGATGCTGCGGCGGCCCGCTAGGTTGCCGAACCTCCGGCTGACCGGGGATTCGCATGCGGCCGGAGCGACGGCTCGCCGCCCACGACCCACGTACGCCCGTGACGCTCAACGCTGTCAGCGGCGGCTGCGCCGCTTTCGCGAGGCGGGCTTCGCCTTCGGCTTCGGCTCGGGCTTCGGCGGCTCGCCCGCGACCAGCACGCCGAGGCTCAGCGGCGCGTACGCGCGGCCCGCGGCGTCGTGGATCTCGCGCGAGCGCGCGCCGTCGAGACGCAGCTGGTAGCGCGAGCCGGGGACGAGCGGCGCCGACGGCGTGAGCGTGAACGCGGAGGACGCGCCGACCTCGCGCGTGCCGCTCGAGGGCACGATCGCGTCGGCGCCGTCGAGCAGGACGAGCCGCGCCTCCGGGAGCTCCGCCGCGAGCACGAGCCGGAACGTGGTGGCGGGATCGACCACCGTCTCCTCCTCGCGAGAGAGGGGGATCGGGCCGGTCGGGTCGTTGGCGACCGCCTCGCGGACGAGGCTCGTCGCAGGGGAGGCAGGCGCGGGGGCGGGGACGCCCTCCGCCGGAGGGGCGCCGCCCTGCGCGACGGGGGCGGGGAGCACGGCCCCTGTGCCCTCCGGGGCAACGACGGGAACGACCGGGGCGGCCGGGCTGGGCACGTCCGCGCTCGGACTCGCGGGCGCCGCAGCCGCTGGCGGGGGAGCGCCCGCCTCCGCGGCCGGCGTGCGGTCGCGGCAGGCGGGGAGGGACAGCGCGACGGCCAGGGTGCCGAGCACGAGGGGGCGCGTCATCGGCCCGGAGGGTACCACGACCCGGGGGGTGCCGAGCGTGGGCGTGCGCTCGGGCGGTAGCCCGCCCCTCACGCGCACCGTTGGACTCCAAACGGTTCGCGCCCGGCCGGGCGCGGGGTCGCATGTCACCCGGGGAGGAGCGCGGCATGGCCGAGAAGGTGTACGTCGTCCTCGGGGCCACCGGCCACGTCGGCAGCCCCGTGGCGCGCCGGCTCGCGGAGGCGAGGCGACCCCTCCGCGTGGTCGCGCGGAGCGCCGCGGCGCTCGCCGCGCACGCGGACGCGGAGCAGCTGGTCGGCAGCGTCGAGGATCCCGAGCTCGTCCGGCGCGCGCTCGACGGCGCGGGCGCGGCGTTCGTGCAGCTTCCGCCGTACCTCGGTCCGGGCGCGCGTGCCTGGCAGGATCGGGTCGCGGGCATCCTCGCCGACGGCCTGGAGGCGGCGCGCGTTCCCTACGCCGTGGCGCTCTCCAGCCTGGGCGCGCAGCTCGCGAGCGGGACCGGCCCCGTGGCCGGGCTGCACACGCTCGAGGAGCGCCTCGGGCGCGTCCCGGGCCTGAGCGTGCTCGCGCTGCGCCCGGGCTACTTCTTCGAGAACCACCTCAGCGCCATCGGCGTCGTGCGGTCCGCCGGGTTCTACGCCGGCGCGCTCGCCCCCGAGCTGCGCATGGCGCAGATCGCCGCGGCCGACGTGGGAGAGGTGGCCGCCCGGCGGCTCCTCGCGCTCGACTGGCGAGGCCGGGAGATCCAGGAGCTGCACGGCGAGCGGGACGTGACGCCGGTCGAGGTCGCGCGCGCGCTCGGCGCCGCGATCGGCAAGCCGGACCTCGCCTACGTCCAGCTCTCCTACGCCGACGCGCACGCGGGCCTGGTGCAGGCCGGGCTGTCCGAGGAGGTCGCCGCGCTGTACGTGGAGCTGGCGCGCGCCCTCAACGACGGGCGCATCGCGTCCGACGAGCCGCGATCGCCGGCGACGACGACGCCCACCTCCATCGAGGCGTGGGCGCGCGAGGTGTTCGCGCGCGAGCTTCGCGCGGGGTGAGCTCGGCGGCGGCCGCCATGGCCTCGCCGAGGGCGCCCTTCGCCGGCGAGCCTGGGCCGGAGTCTCAGCGAGCGGCCTTCGGGTAGGCGCCGCGGATCGTCCGCGCGAGCCGCTGGAGCGCGGGGGCGAGCGGCGACCGGCGGCGCCACGCGAGCGTGATCGTCCGGTGCGGCGCGGGCGCCGCGAACGGGCGGAGCCGGAGGTCGCCGCGACGGGTCTCGGCCGCGAGCGACAGCTCGGGGAGCAGCGTCACGCCCGCGCCGCCCGCCACCATCTGCACCAGGGTGGGCAGGCTCGTCGCCCGGAACTCCAGCTCGTGGGCGCGAGCCCGCGCGCAGACGTCGAGCGCCTGCGCGCGAAGGCAGTGCCCGTCGTCGAGGAGCAGCACGTCGGCGCCGCGCAGCTCCGCCGCGGTGGCGGGCGCCGCTCGCGCGCCGAGCGGGTGGTCGCGGGCCGTCGCGAGCACGAACGGATCCCGGGCGATGTCCGCGTGCTCGACGTCGCCGAGCTCCGCCTCGAGCGCGAGGAGCGCGGCGTCGAGCGCGCCCGCCTCGAGCCGGCGCACGAGCTCGTCCGTCTTGTCCTCGACCCAGGTGAGGACGAGCCGCGGGTAGGCAGCCCGGAGCGCGGGGGCGACCCGGGGCAGGAGGTAGGGCGAGATGGTCGGGATGACCCCCAGCCGCAGCGGCCCGGCGA
This sequence comes from Anaeromyxobacter sp. SG17, assembly GCF_022690695.1. NCBI lineage: Bacteria > Pseudomonadati > Myxococcota > Myxococcia > Myxococcales > Anaeromyxobacteraceae > Anaeromyxobacter > Anaeromyxobacter sp. SG17. The sequence goes on along the minus strand of NZ_JALCYX010000096.1, from coordinate 2,994 downwards.
GCGGATCGCCCGCGGCGCGCGCGGCGCCGGCGAGGTCGTCCGCGTCGACGAGCACGCGCCGCGCGCGGGCGAGGAGCGCCTCGCCGGCGGCCGTGACCAGCACGCGCCGGCGATCGCGCTCGAACAGCCGCACGCCGAGGGCCGACTCGAGCTGGGCGATCTGGGTCGAGAGCGACGGCTGCGCGACCCGGCAGCGCTCCGCGGCCCGCCGGAAGCTCAGCGTCTCGGCGACGGCCAGGGCGTACTGGAGCTGGCGCAGGGTGAAGGCGTGGGGCGGGAGCGGAGTCATAGGCAGAGCCTAACGAAGTGGTCGAAAGGATGTATTGGGAAAATCAGCGCTCCGGCGGCACCTTCTGCCTGCGACGCGGCGATCCCGCCGCCCCGAAGGAGATGATCGAATGCTGACCGTGGGTGACCGCTTCCCCGAGTACCGCCTCAAGGCCGTCGTGAGCCGCGCCGCCGGCGAGGAGTTCCAGGACGTCACGCCCGAGAGCCACCGCGGGCGCTGGCGGGTGGTGTTCTTCTGGCCCATGGACTTCACCTTCGTGTGCCCGACCGAGATCGCCGAGTTCGGCCGGCGCGATCGCGACTTCCGCGAGCGCGAGGCGCAGGTGCTCGGCGTCTCCACCGACACGCACTACGTCCACCTCGCCTGGCGGAACGGCCACCCGGAGCTGAAGGACCTGCCGTTCCCGATGGTCGCCGACACGAAGCGCGAGCTCTCGACGGCGCTCGGGATCCTGCACCCGGACGGCGTCCCGCTCCGGGCGACGTTCATCGTCGACCCGGCGGGCGTCATCCGGCACGTGTCGGTGAACGACCTGTCGGTGGGGCGGAACGTGGAGGAGACGCTCCGCGTCCTCGACGCGCTAAAGACCGACGAGCTCACCCCCTGCAACTGGAGGAAGGGCGAGCCCACGCTGGAGGTGGCGCGGTGAGCGCGCTCGGGCGGCTCCGCGGGGCGCTCCCGGACGCGTCCGCGCTGCCCGCCTGAGCCCGACGGGGGTGCTCCAGGGCGGAGCGCCCTCCAGGCCGCAGCGCCGGGGCGTCGCGGTGACCTCCGCCGCTGCGGCCGGAGCCCGGCGCTTCGCCGCGACGAGCCACGCTGGAGCCCCGATGTCAGCCCGGCGTGTACGCTGGCGGTGTGGCGCTCCGGATCCTGCACACCTCCGACTGGCATCTGGGCCGCGCGCTCCACGAGGAGTCGCTGCTCGAGGACCAGGCCTGGGCGCTCGATCGGCTCTGCGAGCTCCTCCGCGACGCGCGACCGGACGCGCTGGTCGTGGCGGGCGACGTCTTCGACCGGGCGGTGCCGTCGGCGGAGGCGGTCTCGCTCCTCGACGACCTCCTGAACCGCGTGGCGGCGCTGGGCGTGCCGCTCGTCGCCATCGCCGGGAACCACGACTCGGCCGAGCGGCTCGCGTTCGGCGCGCGGCTCCTCGAGGCTCGCGGCGTCCACCTGCGCGGGGCGATCTCGCGCGCGGCGGAGCCGGTGGAGCTCGCGGGCAAGGGGTTCCTCTACCCGGTGCCCTACCTCGATCCCGAGGTCGTGCGCGGCGCCGAGGGGGACGACGAGCTGCGTGGCCATGCGGCCGCGACCGAGCGCGTGCTGGCGCGCGTGCGGGCCGACGCGGCGACGCGCGTGCTCCCGACGGTGCTCGTCGCGCACGCCTTCGTCCAGGGCGCCTCCGAGACCCCGGACAGCGAGCGCCCGCTCGCGGTGGGCGGATCCGGCTGCGTGCCCGCCGCGTCGCTCGGCGGGTTCGACTACGTCGCGCTCGGACACCTGCACGCGCCGCAGGAGGTCGCGCCCGCGGTCCGCTACTCCGGCTCGCTCCTCAAGTACTCCTTCGGCGAGGCGGGGCACGCGAAGGGCGTCGTCCTGGCCGAGGTCGAGCGGGGCGCGGCGCGGGTCGAGCTCGTCCCGCTCGGCGCCCGGCGCGAGGTGGTGCGGCTCTCGGGCACGCTCGACGAGCTTTTGCGCCGTCCGGAGCTCGCCGCGTTCGAGCGCGCGCTCGTCGAGGTGACGCTCCGCGACGAGGGGTACGTCTTCGACGCGAAGCACCGGCTCCAGGCGCGCTTCGCCCACGTGCTGAACGTCCTCCGCGAGGACCTCGCGGGCGGCGGGGAGGGGACGTTCGCGGCGCGGGTGGACGGCGCCGGGGGCGACGACCTCCGCCTGTTCGAGGCGTTCTTCGAGACGGTGGCGGGCGCGACGCCCGGCCCGGAGCACCGGGAGATCTTCGCGGGCGCGCTCGCGGAGGTCGTGCGCCGGGAGCGGGCGGCGTGAGACCGCTCACCCTCGAGCTCCAGGCGTTCGGGCCTTACGCCCGGGCGCAGAAGGTGGACTTCGGCGCGCTCGGCGGCGCCGATCTCTTCCTCATCCACGGGCCGACCGGCGCCGGGAAGACCACGCTCTTCGACGCCATGACCTTCGCGCTGTACGGCGAGGTGCCGGGGACGCGCGGCACCGGTCGGCTCCGCGCCGACCGCGCCCCGGAGGGCGCCGCGCCGAAGGTGGTCTTTCGCTTCCGGCTGGGCGAGGTGGTGTACCGCGCGGAGCGCACCGCGGCCTGGCAGCGGCCGAAGAAGCGGGGGGAGGGGACCCTCGAGGAGGCGCCCACCGCGAGCCTGTGGCGCGAGGGCGCCGACGCGCCGCTCGCGACGAAGCCGACCACCGTGACCGAGAAGGTGACGGAGCTCCTCGGCATGGGCGCGGAGCAGTTCACGCGCGTCGTGCTGCTGCCGCAGGGCGACTTCAAGCGGCTCCTCTGCGCGGACGCCCGGGAGCGGGAGGAGCTCCTGCAGCAGCTCTTCGGGACCGGCGTCTACAAGGACGTCGAGGAGCTGCTCGTCCGCAAGAAGAACGAGTTCGAGGCGGAGGCGCGGCGGCTCGCGGAGCGGCGCGAGGAGGCGCTCGGCGGGGCCGCGCCCGGCGCGCTCTCCGACGGGCGGGAGGAGCTCGAGCGCCAGCTCGCGGAGGCGCGCGAGGTC
>NZ_JALCYX010000095.1:0-14163 GCF_022690695.1 Anaeromyxobacter sp. SG17 | reverse complement strand
CCTCTTTCGAGGCCGACTGGCATGGTGATGCATCGGAATTGTTTGCAAACTCAAGGAATGCGGGTCCGCATTCCGTCGTAGGCTTGCTATTCAGTTTTCAAAGACCGAACGAACCCTCCCGATCCGTCTCCGGCTCGGGCCTGACTTGCGCGGTGTCTCGAGGACAATCCGTTCCGTCAGCGAGGGCGGCGTATCTACCATCGGCTCCGGGGCGCGTCAACTGCCTTTCTTCGCGCCGCTTCGCCTCATCGCCGGGACGCCGCCTTACCGCCACCCTCGCGTCCCGCCGGGGGTTCGAGGAGGAGCTACTCCGCCTCGAACCGCGCCGCGCGCTGCATCTCGTCGCGGCGGGCGAGCATGTAACACGGGTCTTTCCGCAGATCCATCCCGCACTCGAAAAAAAAACGGCGCCGTCTCCGGCGCCGCGTGACCTCTCGAGGAGCGGGTCGCTCGCTAGAACGTATAGCGGACGGTCGGGTAGACCGCGAACCCGCTCGCCTTCGCGGTGGTGGCGTACACGTAGTCCCCCGCGAGCCCCACGGAGAAGTGGCGGAGGCGCGTGAAGTACTCGATCCCCGGTCCTCCGGCGACCACCAGGTCGTCGCTGCCGAAGAGCCCCTCGGGATAGCTGCGGGCGTAGCCCCCGCGGCCGTGCAGGTACACGTAGAACCGCTCGAAGTCGTTCCGGTCCTTCGCGCCGAGCACCGCCACGCGCAGGTCCAGGCCCCCGTTGTAGAGGCTGAACGCGCCGTAATTGTCGTTCGCGCGCTCGTTCCCCCCCTGCCCGTAGAGCGAGACGGAGATCCGCTTGCCGAGGTCCACGCCGACGTTCGCGCCGACGAGCAGGCCCCCGGCCCGCCCGCCGCCCTCGCCCGCGTAAGGGAACTTGGCGCGGTCCGAGGTGGGCGTGTCGAGGAGGCCGAGGTAACCCACCTCGAACCCGATGAAGAAGCCGCGCTCCACGTCGCGGAACCGCGCCGCGCGCGGGTCCTCCTGCAGCGCGGGGGCGGATTCCTGCGCGAGGGCGAGCAGAGGTGCCGCGAGCACCACGGCGAGGACGAGTCGCTTCAAGGCCGTCTTCCTATTCCCCGCCCGACGAGCGGAGGATCCACGGGTAGGTGATCACTGCGATCCCGCCACCCTTGGGCTTCGGGAACTGCCAGCTCGTGATGCGGGACATCATGCACTCGTGGACCTTGGCGTCCTCGAGCGTCGTCGCGCCCCCGTCCACCTGCGGGCTCGCCGCGGACCCGTCGCCATTGATGATCCACTTGATGGAGACCTTGCCCTGCAGCTTGGGGTTGATCGCGAGCTGCTGCTCGTAGCAGTAGCGGATCTGCGCGGAGTGCTCCTGGATGACCTTGCGGATGAGCTCCTTGTCGATGGAGCCCATCACCACCGCGTTGCCCGTCGCGACGTTCACGTCGCGATCGCCCTTCTTGCCGAGGCCGCCGACGCCCGTGCCGTAGCCGGCGTACCCGCCGCCACGCCCCTTCGTGCCGACCGCGCCGATGCCGATGGTCTCACCGGAGCCACCGCCGCCCTTGCCCGAGCCGCGGATGCCGAGCCCGCCGAGCCCGTAGCTGTCGCCGACGACCGGGCCGAACATGTTGCCGACGGCGCCCTTCAGATCGCCGCCGAGGCCGCCCGAGCCGAACACCGTCGAGAGGCCCGCCGAGCCGCCCCGCCCGAGCACGCCGAGCAGGCCGGTGCTCTTCACGATCTCCTTGGCGTTCGGGTCGATGGCCTTCGGGGCCGAGCGGGCGTTGGTCTTCGGGGCGTCCTTCTTGCCCATCTGACCCTCCTCGCCCTTGTGCTTCTCGGCCATCTCGCCCGGATCGCCCTTCTTCTCGCCCTTGGGCGCGTCGAGCTTCTTCTGAGGCTCGGGGGCCTTGATGATGAACTTCGCCATCCGCGAGGGGTTCTTGAACAGGTCGTCCGCCACGACGTCGGTGTCGTAGGGGAAGTTGTTCGCCGCGACCATGAACCCGGCCTGGACGAAGAACAGGACGAGGAAGAGGTTCAGGAACTGGTAGTTGATGCGCTCCCAGAAGGGCGCGCCCTTCACCGGCTCCGGCCGCTTCGGCCGCGCCTCGACCGCGAGCTGCGCGCCGATCTCGGCGCGCACCGCGCCCGCGCGAGGGACCGGGATCCAGTAGGCGCCCTCGACCTTCTCGTCCTGGGCGGCCTTCTTGGCGCGCACCAGCTCGCCGAACGTCTGGGTGCCGGCCCGCTCTTCCAGGACGCCCGTCATGCCGCGCCGGAAGGTGAAGCGGTACTCGCCGTCCTCGAAGCGCAGGACCGGGAAGTCGTCGACCGGGAGCCCCTCGAGCCGGACGTCGCACTTCGGGCTCTCGCCGAGCAGCACCGGCGCCTTCGGCTGCACGAACGTGCCCGCCTCGAGGAGCGTGTCGCCCCACAGGACGCGGAGCTCGACGCCGAGGTCGGTCTCGTGGGAGAGGTCCTCGACCTCGGCCGCGGCGGCGCGGCGCGTGCGCGGGGCGGCGGTCCGCGCGGCCTTCGCGGCCGGCTCCGCCACGGGGCGGGCCGGAGCGGGGGCAGGAGCGGCGCTCTGGGGTGCAGGCTCGGGAGGAGCCGCCGCCGCGGCGGGCTCGGCCGCCGGCGGCGTGGGCGCCTCGGCCGCGTGGACGGCCTTGCCGTTCGTGGAGCCGTTCGCGTGCGTGCCGTTCGCGCGGGCCGGGGCCGCGGCGGCGACCGCGGGCGCGGCCACGGCGTGGTTCGGCGTCGCGGCGGTCTCCGACAGCGCCGCGCGGGCGTCGGGCGACTCGAGCACGATGCGCAGGCCGCCGAGCGTGATCTGGTCGCCCACGCGCAGGGCGCCGCGGCTCACCTTCTTGCCGTTGACGAACGTGCCCTCCGCGCTGCCCATGTCGATGATCGAGATGGCGCCGTCGGGCGCGACCTCGATGACCGAGTGGATGCGGGAGATCTTGTCGTCCTCGAGGCAGAGGTGCGCCGAGGCGAGACGCCCGATCTTGATGATCTCGCGGTTGAACTGCTCGCTTCGTACGAGCTCGTCGCCGCGGAAGACCGTGAGGGTGATGGGGGTGGCCATGGGTTCCTAGAGGTCGCCGGACGCCTGCATCACCTTGTCGCGCCAGTTTTCGCGGATCTTGATGAGGTTCGAGTGATCGACCTTGCGGCGCGCCTCGACGTACTCGCCGTCGGGACGCTTCAGGTCGCCCTCGATCGTGTCGTCCTCGAAGTTGATGACGGTCTTCTTCTCGTACTCGACCTTCGGCTCCTGCCCGGAACGCTGCGCCTGAGCCGGCTCGCGCGACTGCGCGAGGGTGGCGAGCGGGAGGGCAATCGCTGCGACGGCGAGAAGGTTACGCATCTTCGGGACCTCTTTCCTCTCGAAAGCTTACCACCGTGGCAGAGCGAGCAAGAAGCGCCCGCCTCCTCGCTTCAGCGTGCGGGGACCTGTGTGGATGTGGTCGCCGCGCCCGCACCCTCGGGAGCCGGAGCCTGCGCGCCGGCCGGCTTCGCCGCGCCCTGGCCCGCCTTCTTCGCCGCCTCCTCGGCGGCCTTGCGCTCGGCGTCGAGCTGCATCTGCTTCGCCGCCTCGGTCGCCCGCCGGTTCTCCTCCAGGATCTGCATGCACTCGCGCTCGAGCCGGGGAGCGGCGGAGTCGGTGGCGGCGACGGGACCGGCGGCGCGCGCGTACGCGCGGAACGCGTCGATCGCCGGCTGGCACTCGTTCTTCACCCGCATGTAGAGCACCCCGCGCGCGAGGTGCACCTCGGGCAGCGTCTCCCCAGCAAGCTTCTCCGCCTCGGCGTAGGACGCGAGCGCCTCGTCGGGCTTCCCGAGGTGGCGTCTCGCGACCCCGAGGGCCAGGTGGACGGGGGCGTTCTTCGGCTCCACCCGGAGGATGGCCGCCGCGTGCTCTGCGACCGCGGCCCAGGCCTGCTTCCGCGTGGCGGCCTCGAGCAGGGCGTACCGCGCCGGGAGGTAGTCCGCCGACAGGGTGAGGGCCTTGCGGTACTGCGCCGCGGCCCCGGCGTCGTCACCCTGGCGGGCGAGCACCTGCCCGCTCACCCAGGGGAGCTCGGGATCCTTCGGGTCGAGCTTCTGGGCGCGGAGCGAGATGAGGTTCGCGAGTTCGAGCTCGTTCCGCTGCAGCGCCACGCGCGCGAGCACCTTGTTCGCGCCGACCGAGGAGGAGTCGCGGAGCAGCGCCTCGCGCGCGAGTCGCCACGCCTCGTCGAGCTGCCCCGAGGCGCGGTAGAGCGCCGCGAGCCGGGCGCGGGCGATCGCGTCCTCCGGGAAGTCGTGGACGACGCGCGCGTAGACGGCGAGGGCCCCCGGCGCGTCGCCCTGCTTCTCGAGCAGCACGCCCAGGTTCACCGCCGCCTGCCGCAGCGAGGGCTTCGCGGCGAGCGCGCGCTCGTAGGCCGCCCGCGCGCCGGACGCGTCACCCTGCCCCTCGAGCGCCACGCCGAGGTTGTAGCGGGCCTCGGGGATCTCCTGCTCGTCGAGCACGGCGCGCCACTTGCGCTCGAGGTGCGCCCAGTCGGTGGGGACGCCCAGCTTGCGCTGATCCTCCTGGGCCTTCAGCGCCTCCGCGAAGAGCCGCTCGGAGCGCGCACCGCCGGTGTCGCCCCCGGCCGCGGGCGCGGCGGACGTCGTGGAGGTGGACGCCCGGCCTCCGCCCTGGTGCGCGTCCGTGGGCCGCGGGCGGGAGCCGGCGCAGCCGATCGCGCCGGCGAGCAGGATCGCGGGGAGGACTCGTCGGGTCGTGGTCACGGCAGCAGGTCCTCGTCTTCCTCGTCGGCCTTCTTGCGTTCCTTCCGCGACGGCAGCGGATCCTCGCTCACGACGCGCCGCTGCGAGTCGGCGGCGGACGGGGCGCGCGCCTCGCCGCGCTGCGTGGCCGGCGTCACGCGGAGGGGCGGCAGGGACGGCTCGGCGTGGCGAGCCGGCGGCGCCTTGGACGCCGGGGCGACCGGCTGGATCTGCGCGAGGATGCCGTAGCCGCTCGGCGCGTCGCGCGTCTCGGGCTGCGCCACGCGCGGCAGCACCTCGGGGGACGGCCCGTACTCGTCGGGCTTGTACTTCATGAGGATGGAGGTGGCCTGCTTCGCGCAGTCGTTCACCACGCCGTAGTCACGCGAGGCGTTCATCGCGAGCTCGAGCCCCTCGATCGCCTTCTGCTCGAGCGGCTCCGCGACCTGCGCGAGCTGCGCCTTGTACTCCTCCACCAGCGCCTTCTGCCCGCGGATCTCGCGGGGGATGGGCGCGTCGAAGAGCGTCTGCGCGAAGCGCTTGTAGCCGAGGCCGATCTTGTAGAGCGCGCAGATGGCCGGATCCGCCTGCTTGAGCTTCACCACCTGGCCGTAGGAGCCCTCGAGCTGCTTCAGCTTGCGACCCTTCACCTGCAGCTGCGCCTTGAGCTGCTTCGGCGCGACGTTCAGGGTGATCCGGTCGTACTCCACGAACTCGGGCTCGAGCTCGAGGTACATCGCCTGCGCGGCCACCGGCAGGCCGCGGTCCTTCACCCGGCCCTGGTTCCGCTTCCAGTAGTGGAGCGCCTCGGTGTAGGTGTCGCGCGCGAGCCGCGCGCTGCCCGCCTTCTCGTAGAGCTTGGCGATGCGCTGGGTGACGGCGAGCCACTCGTCCGGATCCCGCGCGTAGCGCTGGCGGTACTCCTCGAGCTGCTTCAGCTCCTTCGAGGGCTGGCCGCGGCGGCCGTACAGGTCGGCGAGGGAGAGGAAGATGCGCGGCGCGTCGGCGCCCTTCGGCCAGGTCTCGAGGTAGGCCTCGCTCGCCGCCTCCGCGCGCGCCCACTCCCTGAGGCCGGCGCGGAACACGGCCGCGTTGATGATGGCGTCGTTCGCCTTCTTCTCCTCGTAGGCGGCCGCGGGCTGCGCCGGCGCCTCGGGGGCCTTGGCGGCCTTCGCGGCCTTCGCGGCCTTCGCGTGGCGGGGCGCGCCCCGCGGCTCGCCCGCCGCGCGCTTCCACTCGCGGAAGTAGCGCTCGTAGAGGTCGGCGGCCTTCGAGAAGTCGGCGATCGCCTCGTACGCCTCGGCGTTGTCGTAGAGCGACTTCGGCGCGAGCTCGTGCCCCGGGTAGCGCTGCAGGAACTGCTCGCGGACCTCCATCGACTTGTCGAGCCGGTGGGCGCGGCCGTAGTCGACCGAGGCGTTGTAGAGCGCCGTCGGCGCGAGGCGCGACTGCGGCCAGTCGCGCGAGAACGCGATGTACTCCTCGGCCGCGGACTCGTAGTCGCGCGCCTTCTCCCGCTCCTCGATGATCTTGAAGGCGCTCTGCTCGATGACCCGCGCGAGGTCGTCCTTCAGCGCCGGGTGCGCCTTGAGGAGCGCGGCGTTGGCGTAGAACCGCTTCGCCCAGCCGTTCACGTTCCGCCAGTCGCCGAGCAGGTTGTAGGCGTCGAGCACGAGGTTCGTGGAGTAGCCGGCGAGCTCGTGCTCGGGGTGGTCGAGCGCGATGCGCGTGAAGAGGTCGGTCGCCTCGGCGAACGCGTTGTGCCGGTAGTGGATGTTGGCGGCCTTGTAGGCGACCTCGACCCACTTCTCGGCCTTCGGCTGGTACTTGAGGTAGCGCTCGCAGGCCGTGAGGAGCTTCTGGCGCGGCGGGGCGAGGGGGAGGCGCTTCTTCGGATCGGTGGGGACGCGCTTCTCGGTCTCGTCGAGCTTCTTCGCGACGAGGTCCCACGCGAACACCGCGTTCTCGAGCGCGTCCTTGAAGAACTTGCCGGGCTTCGCGGGCGGCTTCGCCTCCACCGCCTTCACGTCCTGCAGGGCCACCCGCTCGTACTCGGCGCCCGCCCCCTCGAAGTCGGCGAGCGCGTAGCGGAGCTCCGCGTGGAAGAAGCGCATCTCGTACGCGGTGGGCTCGTCCGGGAAGACGTCGAGGTAGTCGCGGTACACCGACGCGGCGAAGCCGGCGACCGGCTCGTCGCGCGTCTTCTTCCACTCGTTGTGGTACTGCACCGCGAGGATGCGCAGGGTCTGCTCGGCGTCGCGGCGCGCGTCGGCGAGCACCTTCTTGCCCTTCTCGTCCTTCGCGGCGGGCGACGCCTCGATGTCCCGCAGCATCTTCACGAACACGTGCGCCTGCTGGACCGCGGCCTCCTTGCGGCCCATGCGTCCGGCGGAGGTCACGACGCGCGACTGGTAGAACGGCGCCTCCGGCGAGAGCGGCTTCTCGCGGATGAGCCGCGCGTAGACCAGGATGGCGTCCCGATCCTTGCCGTCGCCGTAGTACAGGTCGGCGAGGGACCGGAGCATGTCCCACCAGCCCTTCTCGCCGCCGACGCGCCGGAACTCCTCGGCCGCGGCCTCGGGCGAGCCGACGTGGCTGTAGGTGCGGACGTAGTCCTTCCGCGCCTCCTTCACGAGCGCGAGCTTCTTGTCGGCGGGGACGGTGCTCGTCGGCAGCTCCCCGAAGTAGATGACCGCGCGGAAGAGCTCGAGCGACTGGTCGTACTCGCCGAGGTTGTAGTGCACCCAGCCCTGCTTGTAGAGCGCGTAGGCGTAGACCGAGCTCTCCTGGTACTCGGACGCCTTCTTGTACGCCTCGAGCGCCCGCTTCAGGTTGCCGTTCCGGTCGGCCTTGTTCGCCTTCTCGAAGTAGTACTCGCCGAACGCCATCCAGGCGTCCGGGACGTAGCGCGAGTTCGGGTAGCGCTCGATGAGCGCGCGGTAGGCCTTGAGCGCGTCGGGGTCGAAGCGGTCGTGCTGCGAGAGGTTCTCGGCGAGGAAGTAGAGCACCTCGTCGAGGCGCGGGTACTTCGGGTACTTCGCGATGATCGCCTTGTAGAGCGCGACCGCCTGGGCCTGGAGCTTGCGGGACTGGCCCTCGAGGTCGGTCTTCTCCGCCTGGAGCCGCGCGGCCTCGGCCGGGTTGCCCTTGCCGAGCGCGATGAGCTGGTCGTCGCGCCGGTTCGCCTGAAAGAAGAAGTACTGCGACTCCTCCCACAGGAGCTCGGCGAGCCGGAAGTACCACTGCGGCGTCTCGACCTGCGAGCCGCCGCCGAGGTCGATGAGCTTGCGGAGGGAGGTGATCTCCTCGCGCCGCTTGTCCGAGACCTGGACCTCGATCACCTTGCGGAAGGACTCGAATGCGAGCGCCGGGCCGCCGGCCTCCTTGGCCCCCGGGCGCGCCGCCTCGAGCGTGCCGCCGAGCGCCGCGTCCGGCGTGACCGAGCGCTTCTGGCCGAGGTCCGCCTCATGGGGCGGGGCCTTGGGATCTGCACCTGCCGTGGAAACGCCGAGCGCCAGGGCGACGCCGGCGACGAGAGCACGATGCATCCTCGAGGCTCCTCTCCGGGGACTACCGGGCCGCTGCGCGAGACCGCGGCAGGCGGTCCTTGCAGCCCTTCGTGAGCGTGTACGAGTACGTGCCGAGCTCGTCGCGCCAGAACTCGCCCTCGTAGGGCCAGTAGAGGTGCTCGTCCGAGACGGCGGTCGAATACTTGAGGTCGCGCAACACCTCCACCTGGCTCCCCCGCGCGAGCGCGCCCTCGAGGGCCTCCCGCTCCTTGCGCGACACCTCGATCTGGATCCGCAGTGCCTGGGCGAGCAAGGTCCGGAGTGAGTCGCGCTCGTACTCGAGCTTGCCCCGGGCGCGCGCACCGGCCTCCTGGACGAGCGCCGCCTTGTCGGCGCGCAGCTTCTCGAGGAGATCCTTCGCGAGCGCCGACTCGCGGAGCTCCGGGCGCCGGCCGCCGATGCCGTGGTCCATCTCGTCGTCGATCTCCCCGATCGACTCCGCGAGGCGGCGGATGTTCTGGTCGGTGTAGGCGACCTTCAGGATCCGGCGCATGATCGCGCCGCCCTGACCGTGCGGGGACCGCTCGATCACCTCGAAGTACGCCTCCGGCGTCTGCGGCCGGCCGGTGATGCTCGCGAGCTCCTGGTACACGGGCTCGTACAGCCGCGAGAACGACTCCAGCACCCGGCGGGCCTCGGGGTAGCGGCAGTTCTCGTAGTAGACGATCGCCTCGAGCACGTAGGACTCGGGGAAGTACTCGTCCTGGAAGTACGGGGACTGGAGCGTCAGCAGGTTGCCGAGGGTCTTCTCGTAGTCGCCGATGCGGTAGTGGGCGTAGGACGCCTCCCACAGCCCCTCGAGCCAGCGCTGCCCGCCCCAGGGCATCTTGCCGTAGTACCAGATGGCGTAGCGGTTCTGCCGGTTCTGGTAGTGGATGCGCGCGAGCTGCAGGAAGGCGAGCTCGCGAAGCTCGGGGTCCGGGTGGCGGCCGCGCTTCGGGTTCGTGAGGCGGATGACCTCCTTGAACGCCTCCACCGAGGCCGGGTCGTCGCCCTGCGCGAACAGCACGAGCCCGTCGACGAAGCGCGCCTTCGCGTACACGTCGCCCGAGTCCTCCCCGGCGGACGGCGCGTCGGCCGGAACCGGTGGCCTGGCGCCGGCCTCGCGGCGGACGAGCGACGCGAGCCGCCGCGCCTCGGCCCACGCCGCCTTCGCGTCGGCCGCGCGCCCGGCGTCGGCGAGCGCCCGGCCGCGCTCGAACTCGTACTTCGCGAGCAGGAAGTGGAAGCGGTCCTCGTAGACGGGCGGGAAGCCCCACTGCGCGTGCTTGGCGACGCGGTTCAGCACGGGCTGCTCGTTCTTGAGCTTGCGCCCGACGTGGAACACCCACTCCAGGGCGGAGTGGTAGAAGCGCGAGCCCTTGGGGCCCTTCTCGAGGATCTCGTCGAACGCGGCCAGGGCCGAGTGGTTGAGCCCCATGCGCACGAGCGCCTTCGCGCGCTGGTAGCGCGCCTCGTCGTGCACCTCGGCGAAGCTCGGCTCGCGGAGGATCTGGTCGAACGCCAGGGCGGCGGTCTCCGTCGCCTTCTCGTCGAGGAGCTTCTTGGCGGCGGCGAGGCGCTCCTTCGCGACGGCGGTCGCCTTCGGATCCGCCGGCGCGAGCTTCAGGCCGGGGAGCTCCTGCGGCGGCGCCTCGGGCGCGCGCGCCGCGGGCGGAGCCTGCTCGGGCGGCTCGCCCGGGAGCGCCTCGACCGGCTTCTCCGGCTCGGGCGCGGGCGCGGGGAGCGGGGCCGCCTCGCGCTTCTGCGTCGCGGGCGGCGCCTTCTGGGTCTTCTGCGCGGGCTTCTTCTTCGCCTGCGCCTTCTTCCTGGCGGGCTTCGCCTCCTCCTTCTTCGGCGCGGAGAGGTCGATCCCGAGCTGCGCGTGGGCGGCGGGAGCGCCGAGGAGCGCGAGGAGGAGGGCGGCCAGGCGGCCCCTCGACGACAGGAGATGGCGGGTGGAGCCAGTCATGGTCGGGCTCACGGGAGCGGGCGGTTGCTGAACGGGAAGAAGAAGGAGAGGCCGAGCTCGGTGAAGATCTGGTTCTGCCAGTCCTTGCCCGCTCCGTTGTTCGGCACCTCCACGCCGTAGACGTAGTCCTTCACCTCGAGGCGGAGGGCCAGCCACTCCTTGAGGAACAGGCGCGCCCCGAGCCCCACGTGTCCGCCGACCGTGCTGACGAGCGCCGGGTCCTTCCCGCTCGCCGCCAGCGCGCCGGCGTCCGACGGCCCGAGCACCTCGTCGTGCGAGATGAGGTCCGCGCCCGCGAGGATGGACAGGTCGAAGTGCGCGACCTTCTCCGCGAACACGTTGAGCTTGCCGTACACGGGCGCCCAGGCGAGCTCGGCGCCGACGATCCGGCGCAGCTTGCCGGGGACCTGCAGCAGCATGGCGTCGTTCGCGTCGACGCAGCCGCTGTTCTTGGGGCAGACCACCGCGGAGCCCGTCGGCCGGGTGGCCCCGAGGGCGCCCTGCACGGAGAGGGACCAGGCCTCGGTGAAGTGGTACCCGAGCTTCAGGCCGCCGAAGTACTTCGAGTAGAACGCGTCGTTCAGCGACAGGTTGCCGGTGGCGGTGAGCTCGACCCGGCCGGCCTTGCGGTAGAGCTGGCCGGAGACGGGAGGGATCTTCCCCGCGAAGGCGTCGGCCTTCGTCTGGGCGAGGGCGGCCCGGGGCGCGGCCACGGCGAGCGTGGCGAGCGCGGCGAGCGCGAGGACGCTGCTTCTGGCGCGGCGCGCGGTCATGGGTAGACGTACTCGAAGCGCGGGGGGAAGAAGAACGACAGGCCGACGTTGGCCACGAACACGCTCTGGACGGTCCCCGGCACCGAGAGGATGGGCTGGTCCGGGTAGAGCGTCGCCATGAGCCCGAGCTCGAAGGCGAGCCATTCCTTCGGATAGAAGCGGACGCCGCCGCCGAGGTCCGTCGCGAGGTGCGGGCCCTCGTTGCGAGGCTCGAGGCTCGTCGCGCTCCAGACGAGGCCGAAGCCCGCCGCGAGGAACACGTCGAAGTGGAGGATGTCCGAGCCGAGGACCGAGGCCTTGCCGTACACCGGCGACCAGATGCCGTCGAGCATCGCCTGCCCGTAGAGCTGGGACGTGAGCAGCTGGCTCTGGAACGCGATCTTGCCCTCGCGGACGTTGTCGGTGCGCAGCCGCTCGTAGTACGTGCCGCGCACCGCCACCGCGAAGCTGTCCTGCAGGTTGTAGGCGAGCCGCAGGCCTCCGCCGAACTTCTGGTAGAAGGCGTCGTTCACGGTCGCCGAGAACATCGGCGTGAGCTCGAGCCGGCCGCGCTTCAGGAAGCCCTTCCGCTGGACCGCCTTCACGCGATCGCCGAGCGCCACGTCCTCGTCCGTGAAGGGCAGGAGGGGCCGCTTGTCCTTCTTCTCCTTCTCGGGCGCCGCCGCGGGACGCTCGCCCGCCCGGGCACCGCCCGGCTGGGAGAGGTCCATCGGCGGCTGCTCCTCGGCGTCGGAGGGTGGCCGCTGCTCCGGCGCCTCCTGAGGAGGCGGCTGGGTGAGATCGATGCCGGGCACCTCCTGCGCGAACGACAAGGCAGGAGAGAGCACGACCGCTAGCCAGGTTGCGAGGAGCGTTCTCATATGAGGTGGCATGGGCAGCGCCCGGTGGGCATCCTAGCCAAAGGGCGGTGGAGGGGCAACGAACCGGCCCGGCAGAAAACCGCGTGCGTACGCGGCTGTACGTGACTGTCGGCTATCGACCGCTCTCCTGGACGCTTGCTTGTCGGAGGGCGGAGCGCGTGCTAACGATTCCGCGACCCATGCGCTCCCCCGCCTCCAAGCTCGCCGTCGCGCTCGCCTCCATCATCGCGCTCGCCGCGTGCCAGAACCCGGACGTCGGCGAGCCCTGCACGCTGCAGTGGGGAAGCGATAGCTCGCTCCCTCCGCCGACCCCCACCAGCGCCATCGGGGACTACTTCCAGTCCGGCAACACCGCCTGCGACGACCTCGTCTGCATCGTGTCCCCCGCGAGCTCGGACTCGCGCTGGGCCAGGAAGTGCGACGCGGCGAACGGCGAGAACTGCGGCTACTGTTCCAAGCCGTGCGTGTCGAACCAGGACTGCTACACGAGCGAGACCGGGCTCGTCTGCGACATCCTGCTGCCCGACGAGAACTTCCTGAGGACGCTCGATCCCGCGGTGCGCGAGCGCTACCTCGGGGACATCGCGTTCTCGTCGTTCTGTGTCGTGCCGCGGTGACGCCGCGCCTCGTGCGCGCCCTCCCGGCGCTCCTCGTCCTCAGCTGCGTGAACGCCAAGGGAACCGATGCGCCCGCGGCCGCCGCCCGGGTGGTGGTGGAGACCGCCGCCGGAGCGCGCCACCCGGTGCGCGTGGAGCTCGCCCGCACCGAGGCGGAGCACACGCGGGGGCTCATGTGGCGGGAGCGACTCGATCCGGACGCCGGCATGCTCTTCCTCTTCGAGGAGAGCGAGCCGCGCGGCTTCTGGATGAAGAACACGCTCATCCCGCTCGACATGCTCTTCATCGGCGACGACGGGCGGATCGTCGGGATCGTCGAGCGCGCCGCGCCGCTGACCACCACGCTCCGCGAGGTGGGCGCGCCGAGCCGCTACGTGCTCGAGGTGAACGGCGGCTGGTGCGCCGCGCGCGGCGTCCGCGCGGGCGACCGGGTGCGGTTCGAGAACGTGCCGAGGTTCTGAGGTACAGGCCGTCGCCCGGCGGACGGGGCGACTCCCGAGACCACGCTCACGGCTTGTGCAGGAGCCTCCGCGCGAGCTGCGGGCCGAGGCTCTCCGACATGAGGTCCTCGACGGTCGCCTCGAACTCGGCGCGGTCGCGCGAATCCCCCCAGACGAACCGGATCCCCATCCCCGGGGCGTCGCCGCCCGTCGCGGCGTGGACGACCTCACCCGAGAGCTCGAACGTCGCCGGGCGCCCCGGGATGGTCAGTCGGAAGAGGAACCGGGTGCCCACCGGGAGCGCCTTGCGCGTCTTGATGAACGTGCCGCCCTTCGAGATGTTCTTCGTGTAGTCGGCGAAGAAGCTGTTCAGCTTCTTGTAGTCGACCTTGAGCTCGATCGGCGCGCGTGCGTGCTCACGGTTCTCCGTCATCCCGCGCCATGTTATCCCGGAGCCGGTGCGGCCGACAGCGCGCGCCGGCAAAGGCCTTCCCGTGGAGCCACGGTTCCTCCACATCGCCGCCGCGCTCGCGCGCCGCCGCACGGTCCGCGCGGGCGGCGTGGCCCTCCTCGCCGCGGGGTTCGCGGGCGGCTCGCTGCCCCTCCTCGACGCGCCGGGGTACGAGCTCGGAGAGGCGGGCGCCCTCCTCGCGGCGGCCCTCGCGCCCTTCCTCGCGCTCGCCGCCGTGCGAGCCGAGACGGACCGCCCCGCTCCCTCCCCCGCGGCGGCGTTCGGCGGCGCCGTCCTCGTGCTGTCCGCGCTCCTCGCCCTCCTCTTCGCCGGGAGCGTGGCGCGGGCGGCGCTCGGGCCCTGCAGCGCGCTCACCCGGGCGGCCGCCTTCTTCCCGCTCCTCGCCCTCCCCTCCGCGCTCCTCGCGGCCGCGGTCGCGACGCTCGCCGCCGTCGCCGCGCGAGGGCGAGCGCTCCTCGCGGGCGTCCTCTACGCGGCGACGCTGGCCGCGAGCCTCGCCTTTACGCTCGTGACGGCCTACCGCGGCCCGGCCGCGTTCCTCTTCGATCCGCTCCTCGGCGCCTGGCCCGGGCCGCTCTACGACGAGGCGCTCCCCATCGACGCGCGCCTCCTGCTCTTCCGCGGCGAGGCCGCCGCCTGGGGAGCGGCGCTCGTCGCGCTCGCCGAGGCCGCCCTGCGCGCGCGCCGCGCCGGGCTCCGCGGCCCCGCGCCGCTCGTCGCGCTCGGCGCGCT
>NZ_JALCYX010000094.1:0-14214 GCF_022690695.1 Anaeromyxobacter sp. SG17 | reverse complement strand
CCGCCCGCGCCGCCCGCGAGGCCCCGCGCGGCGACGAGGAGCCCGCGCGCGGTCGCGTCCGGAGCGGCGCGCGGCGCGAGCGCGGCCGCCGAGGCGGTCACCGCGCCGAGCAACACGGGCGCGAGCACGAGCCGCCCGAGGCGGCCTCCGCGCGCGCCGACGGACGCGAGCGCGACCGCCGCCACGGCGAGCGCGGGGCCGGGATGCGGGACCGCGGCCACGAGGGCCAGCGCGGCGAGCCCGAGGGCCAGGCGAAGGCGCGGATCGCGGCTCACGGCCCCCCCGCGGGCGCGAGGCCGAGGTCCGCCGCGAGATCGGGGCGGCGGCGGGCGAGGAACGCGCCCGCGGCGGCGGTGGCGGCGGCCTCGAGGGCCGCCATGGGGAGCTCGGCGGGCGCGTACGTCGCCGCTACGCCGAGGAGCGTGGTCCGGAACGCGCCGGGCGCCGAGAGCGCGAGCGCGAGCTGGAGCGAGGCGAGCGCGTAGGTCGCGACGCTCGCGGCGAGGGCGCTCGCGGCTGCAGCGAGCGCGAGAGGAAGGCGCGCGGCGCGTAGCCCGCGAAACGCGGCGTGCGCGGCGAGCGCGCCGGCGATCCCCATCGACGCGAGGTCGGCGCCGATCGCGGTCACGCCGCCGTGGCCGAGCAGGAACGCCTGGAGCACGACGGCCGCGAGCGCGGCGAGGATCGCGCGGCGGGCGCCGAGCAGGATCGCGGCGAGCCCGACGCCACACGCGTGCGCCGACGTGCCGAGCGGGAGGGGGATCTCGACGCTCGAGAGCGCGAGCACGAGCGCGGCGGCGGTCGCGATGAGCGGCCGCGCGAGCCGGTCGTCTCCGGCCCGGCGCCACGCGGCGAACGCCGCCGCCACGAACGGTGCGCAGGCGCAGAACCAGAGCACCGCCTGCGCGGGCGGCAGGACGCCGTCGGCGAGGTGCATCGCGCGCGCGGAGGCGGGCCACGCGAGCGCCGCCGCGGCGAGCGCCGGCGCGGCACGACGCGAGACGGTCCGGATGTCGGGGTCCCAGCGGGCGATCTCCGCGCCCGCGGGACGGCAGCCTTGCGGCATGGCGTCCTCGCCAGCTCGGGTAGGTCTCCTGGCTCATGGGTTCGGAGGGGAACACCTTCCCCTCTCACGCCGCTCTCGCCTTCCCCGGTCCGCTGGACCGAGTGGCTCACGAGAGCGGCTCCCCACTCACAGTGGCGGGACCGCGCCGGATTCTCACCGGCTTCCCTGTTATGCCCTCGACGGGCACCCGAGCATCTTGTCCTCGCCTCGTAGCGTCCCGCCGCCCGCGGTGTCAAGCGCCTCCGCGCATCGTCTCGCCAACGCTCAGGAACTCCCGCGCCGAGCGCGGGGGGTTATCCTCGGTCGGTGCGAGAGGTGCTGATCCTCGGGTGTGGGTACACTGGGCGTCACGTCGCCGCACGCCTGCTCGCGCACGGTGTGTCCGTCGTCGCGGCGGCTCGCGACGAAGAGACGCTCGCGTCCCTCGCGGAGCGCGGCGCGACGGTGGTTGCGTTCGACGCGGCCCGGCCCGCCTCGTGGGGAGGCGTTGCGTCCGCGGCGGCCCGGCTCACGCCCGGCTTCGCCGTGCTGCTCTCGGTGCCGCCGCTCGAGCGCCTCGGCGTGCGGGGGGACGCGACGGCGGCCCTGCTCGCCACGCTCTCGCCGCCCGGGCGCGTCGTGTACCTCTCGTCGACCTCGGTCTACGGCGGGCAGCGCGACGTCGACGCCGAGACCGCTGCGGCGCCGCGCACTCACGAGGGAGCGCTTCGGCTCGACGCCGAGCGGGGCGTCGCGCGGGGGCCGTGGTCTTCGCTGGTCCTCCGTGCCTCGGCGATCTATGGCCCCGGCCGCGGGCTGCATGCGCGCGCGGGGGCCGCGCCACGGCGCGGCGGCGATCCTGATCGCGTCGTGTCGCGCATCCACGTCGACGACCTCGCGGCGCTCTGCGAGGCCGCGCTCGCCTCCGGGCTCACGGGCGCGTACCCCGCGGCGGACTCGTCGCCGGCGAGCGCGCGCGAGGTGGCCGCGTTCTGCGCCTCGCTCGGCCTCGTCCCCCCCGCGCTGCCCGACAGGATCCCGGGACCGCACGGCGGTCGCCGTGTCGACGGACGGGCCGCGTTCGAGGCGCTCGGCGTCGCGCTCGCGTACCCGTCCTATCGCGAGGGTGTCGTCGCCTCGATCGCGGCGCCGCTCACCCCTCCGCCGCCACCACGTCGACCGCCGCCGGCACGGGGCGGTACCGCCGCGCGACCTCGCGGAACGCGAGCGCGGCGGCGAGCATGAGGCCGGCGAAGACCCAGAAGTACGCGGCCCCCTGCAGCGAGACGAGGCGCGTGAAGACGGCGGTGAGCAGGTTCCCGAGCGCGATCGCGAGGAACCAGAGCGACATGATCGTGCTCCGCATCGCCCGCGGCGCCTGCGTGTAGCTGAACTCGAGGCCGGTCACCGAGACGAGCACTTCTCCGACCGTGAGGAGCACGTACTGCGGCAGCTGCCAGAGCGCGCTCGGCGGCGCGCCGCCGCGATCGACGAAGGTCTGCACGATCGCCGCCGCGCCGAACGAGAGCGCGGTGACGAACATCCCCGCCGTCATCTTCTTGAGCGGGGTGAGCTCGAGGCCGCGCCGCTCGAGGAGGGGGAACACTCCCCACGTGAAGAGCGGGATGAGCGTCATGACGAGGAACGGGTTCGCCGCCTGGAGCTGCGCCGGCGACATCTCGAAGCCGCGGACGACGAGGTCCATCTGGCTCGCCTGGATGACCCACGACGACGCCTTCTGGTCGAAGAGCGCCCAGAAGATCGTCACCGCCGAGAACACCCCCATGATGCGGAAGACCGCCCTCGCGCCCGCGATCGCCTCCGGCGGGTGCGCGTCTCGCGCGCCCTCCAGCCAGTGCTCGCCGGCGCGGCCGGTGCCGAGGCGGCGCACGGCGCGCGCCACGACGCGCAGGAAGCCGTGCGGGTTCGGGCCGGAGGGCGGCGCCTGCACGTAGTGCTTCGTCCCCGCCCAGAAGACGAGGAGCGAGAGCGCCATCAGCACGCCCGGGACGGCGAACGCGACCGGCGCCCCGTGGCGCTTCAGCAGCCACGGGATGAGCAGGTTCGCCGAGGCCGAGCCGAGGTTGATGGACCAGTAGAACCACCCGTACACCCGCTGCATGAGCGTCTGCTGGGCCGGCCCGAACTGATCGCCGACGAACGCCGAGACGCACGGCTTGATGCCGCCCGCGCCGAGCGCGATGAGCGAGAGGCCGGCGAGGAGGCCCGCGGGCGTCTCCCAGACGGCGAGCACCGCGTGCCCGGCCACGTAGCCGAGCGAGATCCAGAGGATCGTGCGGTAGCGCCCCCAGAACCGGTCGGCGATCCACCCGCCGACGAGCGGCGTGAGGTAGTTCGCCATCACGAAGTAGTGGAAGTAGGCCTTCGCGTCCTGCTGCGCGAGCAGCAGGTACTGGATCATGTAGAGCGTCAGGATCGAGCGCATCCCGTAGAACGAGAAGCGCTCGCAGAGCTCGTTGCCGACGATGTACTTGACCTGGGGCGGATAGCGCTCGGCGTGGGCCATGTCCGTCTCGGGCTCCGGGATCAGGCGGCGACCCCGGACGCCGCGCCGCGCCGCGCCGGCGCGGCCGGGTACCACCAGGCGACGAGCGCGAAGACCACCGCGGCGCCCAGCATGAGGACCGCGAAGAACGCGTAGTAGGCCACGCCCTGGAAGCGGTTCACCCAGGCGACGACCGCCGTGAGGATCGAGCCCGAGGCGATGGTGAGGTACCACAGGCCCATCACCACGCTCTTCAGCCGCTTCGGCGACTCCGCGTAGGCGAACTCGAGCGCGGTGACCGACACGAGCACCTCGCCGATGGTGAGGAACAGGTACTGGGGCACCTGCCAGACGACGTGCGGCGGCGCCCCGGCCTCGCCGAGGCGCGCCTCGACGAGCGCCGCGGCCACGAACGAGAGCACCGTGACGAACATCCCCACCGTCATCTTGCGCAGCGCCGTCACGCGCACCCCGCGCCGCTCGAGCGCCGGATAGACGAACACCGCGAACACCGGGATGAGCGTGAGGACGAAGGCGGCGTCGAGCGTCTGCACCTGGCCGGAGGCGACGTGGAAGCCGAGCACGTCGCGCCGCATGCGGTCGGCCTGCAGCGTCCACGACGAGCCGTACTGGAAGAAGAGCGCCCAGAACGCCGCCACCGGCGCGAAGATCGCCATGATGCGCAGGAGCGCCGCGCGGGCCGGCGCCTCGGCCGCCTCGCCCGGCGCGGGCGGCGGCGCGCTGCGCAGCGGCGGCGCGTGCACGTACTTGCCGCGACCGAGCCAGAACACGAGGAGCGCGGCCGCCATGGCGAGGCCCGGCACGCCGAACGCGACGCGCGGGCTCACGCGGTCGAGCAGCAGCGGGATGACGAGCGTCCCGACCGTCGAGCCGAGGTTGATCATCCAGTAGTAGAGGTCGTACAGGCGCGCGAGGAGCCCCTCCTGGCCGGGCGGGATCTGGTCGCCCGCGAACGCGGAGGCGCACGGCTTGATGCCGCCCGCGCCGATGGCGATGAGGCCGAGGCCCACCACGAGGCCGGTGCCGCTCTCCCACACCGCGAGCGTCGCGTGGCCGGCGACGTAGCCGAACGAGAGCCACAGGATCGTGCGGTAGCGGCCGAGCACCCAGTCGGCGAGGAGCGCCCCCGCGAGCGGCATCAGGTACACGGCCGCGGTGAACACCTGGAAGCCGGCGATGGCGCGGTGCTCGGGGAGCCCGAGGTTCCTCGCCATGTAGAGGGCGAGGACGGAGGTCATGCCGTAGTAGGAGAACCGCTCGGCAGCCTCGTTCCAGGCGAGGAACTTGATCGACGGCGGGAACCGATCCCGGGGGGTCGCGCTCATTCGAGGCGTGACTCTGCCACGGGAGGGGGCCCGAGGCGAGGCTGCGCGGGGGACGTCGGCCGGTTAGACCGTGACGCCATGACCCGACTCTCTCCCGCCGACGCGCACGCCCTCGTCTCGCAGGGCGGGCACGACCTCGTCGACGTGCGCGAGCCGCACGAGTGGTCCCGCGGCCGGATCCCCGGCGCGCGCCACGTCCCGCTCCGCGTCCTCGCCCTCGCGCCGAACGCGCACCTCGTCGACGGGCGGCCGGTCGTCTTCATCTGCGCGCACGGCGCCCGCAGCCTCACCGCCGCCGCCCTCGCCGAGCGGGCGGGCGCGCCAAGGGCGGCGAGCGTGGACGGAGGCACAGTCCGCTGGGCGCGCGAGGGGCTGCCGTTCGAGGGCACGCCCTGACGGCGGCGCGGCGCGGCGCGTCGGCCGCGCGGCACGCGCCGCCGCTCAGCGCCGCAGCGCGGACAGCGCGAGCGCGATCCAGCCCGCGATGAAGGCCACCCCGCCGAACGGCGTCACCGCCCCGAGCGCGCGCACCCCGGTGAGCGCGAGCGCGTAGAGGCTGCCGGAGAAGAGCAGCGTCCCGAGCGCGAAGAGCCACCCGGCCCACGCCGGCGCCGCCCCGCCGAGGCGCGCCGCCGCCCAGCCGGCCGCGATGAGGCCGAGCGCGTGGTACATCTCGTAGCGCGCGCCGGTCTCGAAGATTGCGAGGAGGTCCGGCGAGAGCCGCGTCTTGAGGGCGTGCGCGCCGAACGCGCCGGCCGCGACGGAGATCGCGGCGGAGATCGCGCCGAGCGCGAGGAAGGTCCGTTCCATGGCGGGCGAGGATAGCCGACGCCGCCCGCGCGCGGACGTCCCGCCCAAGCCTTGCGCGAGCGCCCCTCCCGGCGCAGGTCTCCCGGGCATGGACTTCACGACGAAGCGCTGCGTCCCCTGCGAGGGCGGCATCCCCAAGATGACCCCGGGCGAGGTCGAGGAGGGGCTCCGCTCGCTCGACGGCTGGGACGCGCGGCTGGACGCGACGCAGCTCCACAAGCACTACCGGTTCAAGGACTTCCGCCACGCGATCGCCTTCGTGAACGCGATGGCCGAGCTCGCCGAGGACGAGGGCCACCACCCCGACTTCTCCGTCCACTACAGCGCGGTGGACGTGACGCTCTGGACGCACGCCATCGGCGGGCTGTCCGAGAACGACTTCATCCTCGCGGCGAAGCTCGATCGACTCCCCGCCTCGCGCGCGTGAGGCGAGCGCGCGCTGAATAGAAGGAAGGGAGGGGCCGTCTCTCCGGTGGAAGGGGTAACACGACACCGGAGGAAGCCATGACGTCCCTGTCCCTGAGGAAGCTCGCCCTCGCCGTCGCCCTCGCCGCCGCGCTGCCGTCCGCTGCGCTCGCCAAGCCCTGCGACGAGGACCGCCTTCCGCCGCCCCGCCCCGCGCCGGCCGACTGGGGTCGCGACGGGCGCCACGACTGGGGCCGGGACGGGCGCTGGGAGTCGCCGCGGGAGCGCGAGGCGCGCGAGATCCGCCGCGAGCTGCGCGAGCTCGAGGACACCCGCGCCGACTTCTACGCGCGCTACGCGGGCCGCCCGGGCAAGGTCCGCAGGTTCGAGCGGTGGTACGCGTCGCGCCGCGCGGAGCTCGAGGCGCGCTGGGACGCGCTCCGCGCCTACGCCTGGCGCTGACCTCCTCACGCTCGCCCGTCGTCCGCGGCCCGTGCGCTCGAGTGCGCGCGGGCCGCGCCGTCTCCGGGGCCCGGGCGCCGCGGCGACGCCGCGCTGGCGACGACGGCCGCGCGGGGTTAGAGAACCCCCCCGTGAGCCGCGCTCTCTCCCTCTCGATCTTCGTCGTCGTGAGCCTCGCCGTCCTCGGCGGCATGCACACGTACCTGTGGATCCGCCTGGTTCGCGACACCGCGATGGCCGACCCGTGGCGCCGCGTCGCGACCGTGTCGCTCGTCGTGCTCTCGTTCGCGATGCCGCTCGGCCTCGTCGCCCTCCGCGCCGCGCCCCGCCCGCTCGCGCGCATCGTCCCGGCCGTCGCCTTCGGCTGGCTCGGCCTCGCCTTCATGCTCTTCTGCGCGCTCGTCGCGATCGACGCCGTCCGCGCCGCGCTGCACGGCAGCGAGCTCCTCGCAGACTGGCTCCGCCGGCGCCCCGACCCGCCCGCGGATCCCGCCCGCCGGCTGTTCGTGGCGCGCGCGATCGCCGGCGGGGCCGCCCTCGCCACCGGCGGCGCGGCGGCGCTCGCCTTCCGCGCCGCGACCGGCCCGGCCGAGATCTCCGAGGTGCCGGTGCGGCTCGAGCGGCTCCCGCCCACGCTCTCCGGCCTCACCATCGCGCAGCTCACCGATCTCCACGTCGGGCCCACCATCGGCGAGCGCGACGTGCGCCGCGCGGTGGACCAGACGAACGCCCTCCGTCCCGACGTCATCGCCATCACCGGCGACCTCGTGGACGGCAGCGTGCGCGACCTCGGGCGCGCCATCTCCCACCTCGGGCGACTGCGCGCGCGCTACGGCGTCTACTTCGTCACGGGCAACCACGAGTACTACTCGGGCGTCGAGGAGTGGCTCGAGGAGCTTCCCCGGCTCGGCGTCCGCGTGCTCCGCAACGAGCGCGTGACCGTCGGCGACGCCGGTGCGTCGATCGACCTCGCCGGCGTCGACGACTGGAGCGCGGCGCGGATGAACGGCGGGCACGAGAACGACCTCCGCCGCGCCCTCGCCGGCCGCGACCCCGAGCGCGGCCTCGTCCTGCTCGCGCACCAGCCGCGCGGCGTCGCCGAGGCGGTGCAGGCGGGGGTGGAGCTCCAGCTCTCCGGCCACACCCACGGCGGGCAGATCGTCCCGTTCAACCTGCTCGTCGCGGCGGCGCAGCCCTACGTGAAGGGGCTGCACCGGCACGCCGAAGGCGACCGTGCCGGCCAGATCTTCGTCTCGCGCGGCACCGGCTACTGGGGCCCTCCGCTGCGGCTCGGCTCCCCGCCCGAGATCGCGCGCATCGTGCTCACGACCTAGCCCGCCGCGCTCCCGCGCGGGGCCCGCTGCGTTGCTCGGGACGTCACCCCGCGTGACGGACGGGCGTCCAGCCGGCCGCAGGCGCGCCCTCCGCCCGGTCCGCGCCGTGCGCGCGCGCCCGGGCCCGCAAGGGCCGTCTCTCCCGCCCCGGCCGCGGTCTAACCTCGGGCGCGTCAGCCCGGAGGATCCCTCGAATGCGCTTCCGCTCCGTCGCCGTGATCGTCCTCGTGTTCGGCGCCGCCGCCCTGGTGAGCGTCTTCGTCGTCCGCCGGATCGCGTTCCACCCCGCCCGGCAGGTGCCGGCCACGGTGAGCGCCGCGGCGCCCGTGCCCGAGGTGACGCCGCCCGCCGAGCCCCCCGCCACCGCGGCCGACGGGCAGCTCGAGCTCCTCGCGACCTCGGGCGAGGCGCCGCTCGCGGGCGCGGAGGTCCGCCTCTACCTCGCGCTGCCGCCTGGGCCGGGCACGCTCGCGCCCGCGTGGCGCCGCGCCGGCGTGGCGCGCACCGACGGAACCGGGGTCGCCCGGCTCCCCGCGCGCCCGGGCAGCTACCTCGTGGCGGTGCGCGCCGCGGGCCTCGGGACCGCGCACGCGGAGGTCGTCCGCCCGCGCGGCGAGGACCTGACGCACGCGGAGGTCGCGCTCGAGCAGCCGGTCTCGCTGGAGGTGCGCGTCGCCTCGCGCCCGGAGGGCCGGCCGGTCGCTGCGCGCGTGGTCGCGTTCCCGGCTGCCGCAGGCCCGCTGCGGTTCGGCCCGCCGTCGGCGCCGGTGGAGGAGCAGGTCACGGCGACCGCGGACGCGTCCGGCGTCGCCCGGCTCGCGGGGCTCGCACCCGCGAGCTACGCCGTCGCCGCCGAGGCGGCGGACCTCCACCCGGCCCTCCTCAGGCGCGTCGCGGTGCCGCGCACAGGCGCGCTCGCCATCGCGCTCGAGCCGCTCGGCCGGATCGAGGGCGTCGTCCACGACGCGAGCGGCCGGCCCTCCGCGCGCGCGACCGTGCGCGGCGCCTCCCGCGATCACTCCGGCGAGGCCATCTCCGACGCGAGCGGGCGCTTCACCCTCGCCGTGCCCGCCGGGAGCTACCGGCTCTCCGCGGTCGAGGGCGAGCGCGCCGGCGGGGTCGGCCCGGTCTCCGTGCAGGCCGGCGCGACGACCGGCGGAGTCGAGCTCGTGCTGGGGCCTCCGGCCGCGCTCGCGGGCGAGGTGGTCGAGGAGGGCTCCGGCCGCCCGGTGCCGGGCGCCGAGGTGGCGCTCTCGCCGCACGAGACCGGCGCGCTCGCCGCGCGCGTGCTCGCGGGCGCCGACGGCCGCTACCGCATCCCCGCGCTCGCCCCCGGGCAGTACGACCTGCGCGCCGCCGCGGCCGGCAGGAGCCCCGCGCTCCAGCGCGGCGTGACGCTGGAGGCGGGCGCGACGTTCCCGCTCCGCGTCCCGCTCGCGGGCACGGGCGCCATCGAGGGCGCGGTCGGCGACGCGCGCGGGCGGCCGCTCGCCGGAGCGCGCGTGCGCGTCGAGGCGCGCGGCGACGGGCTCGAGGGCGCGCTCGCGCTCGAGGCGCGCAGCGACTTCGACGGGCGCTACCGGATCGAGGGCGTGGAGGTCGGCCGGGCGGAGCTCGTCGCGCGGCAGGAGGGCGTCGACCTCGGCGCCTCGCGCGCGGTGCGCGTGGCGCCGGGCGGCACCGCGCGCGCGGACTTCGAGCTGCCCGACGCCGGGGTGCTCGTCGGCCACGTGAGCGAGGCGGGACGCCCCGCGCCGGCGGGCACCGCCGTCGTCGCCGTCCCGATGAAGGCGGGGCTCGGCACCCCGCAGGCGGCGCGCGCGATCGCGGACGCGAGCGGGGGCTACCGCCTCGCGCTCCCCGCCGGCGAGTACCGGGTCCACGCGGCGCCCGCCGACGCGGAGCGCACCGACCTGCGCGTCGCGCCGGCGTTCGCCCGCGTCGAGCCGGGCAGGACCGCGCGCCTCGACGTCGCCGCCGCGCGGGCCTCCGCCGAGGCGGGGCTCGAGGTCGCGGTCCTCGAGCCGGGCGGCGCGCCGTCGCCCGGCGCGGTGGTGACGCTCTCGCGCGCGGGCGACGAGCGGATCGCGCTCGCGACGAGCGCAGGCGAGGACGGGCGCGTCGTGCTCGCGCAGGAGATGGGGCTCGCGGGGGCGAACGTGACGGTGCGCGCGCGCAGCGGCGGCCGGAGCGGCGCGTGGACCGGCACGCTCCCGGCGGCCGGCTCGGTCGTGCTTCGGCTCGAGCGCGGCGGCGCGGTCGAGGGGGTGGTGCGGGCGGCGGGTGCGGCGCCGCGGAGCCTCGTCGTGGAGGTGGCCTCGCAGCCCTCCGCGAACGCGTGGCGGACGACCGACGTGCACCGCTTCGCGGGCGCCCGCTTCGAGCTCGGCGATCTGCCCACCGGCCCGGTGCGCCTCACCGTGCGCGCGGACGACGGGCGGCGCGGCGCGGCCGAGCTCTCCATCGCGTCGGGCGAGACGCGCAAGGTCGAGATCGCGCTCGGGCGCGACGGGCGCTGACGGCGTCGTCCGAGCCCGTCGCGGGACGCGCCGCTCGGCCGGCGCCGCTCACCCGCCGAGCGCCGCCACGATCTCCGGCAGCCGCTCGCAGGCGCTGCCGCGCGCGAAGAAGCCGCGCTGCGACCTCTCGGCGAGCGCCGCGAACGGGTTCTCCTCGGGGTTCACGTCGACGAGCGCCGCGCCGCGCTGGAACACGAGCCGGCCGATCTGCATCGGCAGGTTGGTCGCGCCGCTCGTCCCGACGACGAGCAGGAGGTCCGCCGCCTCCGTCGCGCGGAGCGCGCTGTCCATCCGGTAGTTCGGCTCGTCGTAGTACTCGTCGAACCAGAGCACGTGCGGACGGAGCCACCCGCCGCAGGCCGGGCAGGCGAGGCGCGCCCGGTCCTCCGCGCTGAGCGGCTCGTCCTTCGCGCGGGGCGGGAACGCCGGCAGCTCCAGGCGTCCCACGCCGCACTCCGCGACGCAGCGGACGTAGGCCACGTCGCCGTGGATGCAGAGGACCCGGTCGGATCCCGCGCGCCGGTGGAGCCCGTCGATGTTCTGGGTCACGAGGGTGAAGCGATCGCCGAGCGCGCGCTCGAGCGCCACGAGCGCGGCGTGGCCGGCGTTCGGCTGGGCGTGCCGGCAGAGGCCGAAGCGGTACAGGTACCAGCGCCACACCTCCTCCGGCGAGCGCTCGAACATCTCGTGGGTGGCCATCTCCTGCGGCATGTAGTTCTGCGAGCCGACCACCCAGTACCCCTCCGCTCCGCGGAAGGTCGGGATGCCGCTCTCCGCCGAGATGCCGGCGCCGGTGAGGACCACCACCCGCCCCTCCGCCTCCCGCACGGCGTCGAGGATCGCCTTGAGCTTCGGTTCCATTCCATCTCCACGGGGGCCGTCGCCCCGCCCGCTCGACCGTCGACCCCGGGCCGCCGCGCCTCACCCAGCGTGCTGGCGCGCCCGCGCGCGCCCGTTATAACGTTCGCACGTGTCGACCGCCGTGACCCAGGGAATCCGCGTCGAGGTGCAGGGCACCTACCGCCCCGATCGCTCGGAGGCGGGGCGCTGGCTCTTCACGTACACCGTCCGCGTCGCGAACCGGGGGAGCGAGCCGGCGCAGCTCGTCTCGCGCCGCTGGGTCATCACCGACGCGAACGGCGAGCGCGAGGAGGTCGTCGGCGAGGGGGTCATCGGCCAGCAGCCGCACCTCGAGCCGGGCGAGGAGTTCGAGTACACGAGCTTCTGCGTGCTCGAGACGCCGCACGGCTCGATGCGCGGCAGCTACCGGATGCAGCGCCCGGACGGGACGAGCTTCGAGGCGCGCATCGCGCCGTTCCCGCTCGTGGTGCCCGGTCGCCTGAACTGATCGAACGGAGGCTGCGCCCCTCGCCTCCCGCGCCGGCGCGCCTGCGTCCTGCTCGCGCCGGCTACTGCCCCGCGCGCGTGGCGATCGCGAGCCGCGTCAGCCCTTCCTGGCGCGCCAGCTCCATCACCGCCACGACCCGGCCGTGCTGCACGCCCTCGTCGGCCTGGAACAGCACCACGGTCTCCGGGCTCCGCTCGCGCGCCGCGGCGAACGACTGCCGCAGCGCGGCGTCGTCCTGCACCTTCCCCCCGACGACCACGCGGCCGTCGGCGAGCACCGCGACGGTGAGGTCGCGCGCGACCGCCGTGGTCTCGCCCTTGCCGCCCTTCGGCAGGTTCACCTTGAACCCGCCCTCGTCCCGTCCCGCCTCCGCGATGGCCGTGGTGGTCACCATGAAGATGATGAGCAGCACGAGGAAGATGTCGGTGAGCGGCGTGATGTTGATGTCGGCGAAGATCCCGCCGGCCGTCTCGAGATCGTCGCCGTTGCCGTTCTGCGGCCCGCCGATGGCCATCGTCAGGCCTCCCGCGCCGGCCGCGGCTCGGCCGCCGGGCGCGCCGCCGCGGCGGGCAGCGCGTCGTGGAGCGTCTCGAGGAACTCCTCGACCAGGAGCTTCAGCTGCAGGGCGAGCTTCTGCACGTGCACGTTCAGGAAGTTGTAGATGACCACCGCCTCGATGGCGACCGCGATGCCTCCCGCCGTCGCGACGAGCGCCTCGGAGATGCCCGAGGCGACCACGGTGAAGCCGCCCTGCCCGGTGGCGGCCATGTGCCGGAACGCCTGCATGATGCCGACGACCGTGCCGAAGAGGCCGATGAACGGCGCGATGGCGCCGACCGTGCCGAGGACCCAGACGTTGCGGCGGAGGCGCAGGTTCACCTGCTGGCGCTCGCGCTCGACCGCCGCGTCGATCTTGTCCTCGTCGGGAGCGCCGCCGCGCGGGCCGCGGCGGCCGGCGGCCGCGAGGCCGGCGAGGAACACGTCGGCGGCGGGAGACGGGGAGCGCTCGCACTCCGCCCGCGCCTCGTCCAGATCGCCGCGGAGCAGCGCGCGGAGGACCGCGTCGGCGACCGTGCGGGCGTTCGCGGCGAAGCCCCACAGCGCGATGGCGCGCTCGATGGCGACGGCGAGCGCCAGCACCGAGCAGGCCCCGATGATCCACATCGACCAGCTGCTCTTCAGGACTCCAAGGAAGCTCGTGTCCAAAGGGGTCTCCCGTGCGAGGAGACGGGAGTCTAATCGGGACCGGACTTCCGTGGGGCGCCAGGGAGCAGATCGAGGGCTCGCCCCCTCCCGGCTACCGGGCGGGTGGCGGCGCGGGCGCGGCGGGCGCCCTCTCCTCCGACGGGGCCGGCGTGCCGTCGCGGAAGAGGTTCGGCGGCACCGGCCCGGCCGCGCGATCGAGCTCGACGACGCGCGCCCCGCGCGGCGGATCGAGCGAGAACCGCACGCCGTCGAGCTTGCCGTTCACCTCGATCTCGTCGGCCCAGCGCAGGTCGAGCCGCACGCGCGGGTCGTCGGAGCGGAGCCGCACCTCGCCGGGGAAGCGGCCACCTTTGAGCGGCCGGAAGCCGTCGAAGTCGACCGAGTAGGCGGGGGCGGTGCCCGGCGGGACCGCCACGATGCTCGCGCGCTCGACCGCGGCCTCCTCCCCGATGCGGACGTCCTGGGCGCGCCCGTTCCCCTCGAGCGAGAGCACGAGCGCGCCGTCGCGGACCTCGACGTCCACCGGCGTCTCGAGGAGCGGCGCCGAGCCGCACAGCAAGGTGACGAGGTCCTCGGCCGGGAGCGGCAGGGGGACGAGCCGGGAGAGGTTCTCCGGCGTCGCCTCGCCCCGGTAGAACACCCGCTCCTTCGCGTCGTAGAGCTGGAAGCGTCCGCCCTCCGCGACGAGCACGGCTCCCACGTTGCCGAAGAAGTCGAGCACCTCGACGTGCAGCCGGTCGGGCTTCTCGGCGGCGATGAACTCGCGCACCGACACCCAGCTACGCATGCCCTTCGCCTCCACCTTCACGCGCGCCTCGCCGGAGACGCGCTGCACCTGCGCCTGCGCCGCGCGCACCTGCGCGAGGAGCGGCCCGGGATCGCGGGAGAGGTCCGGCGGCGGCTGGCGCGGGTGGCAGGCGACGAGCGCGAGCGCGGCGAGGAGCGCCGCTGCGCCGCGCGATCGTCGGAGGGGGACTGCGGGCATTCTCGTCTCCGGGAGGCGGGCTAGAAGAGGCGCGCCCTGCGCTCGCGCAGCTCGGCCGCGCGGCGCTGCGCGATGGCGTTCTCGGGCGCGCGGCCGGGATCGCGGGCGGGGTCCGAGCCGACGACCTCGGCGAGGAGCTTGTCGAAGAGCGCCGCGTCCTGCACGAGCACAGCGTAGGTCTCGGCCTCCGCGACGCGGCCGAGGAGGTCGTCCGGCGCGAGCTGGCGCGCCCGCTCGAAGTGGGCGCG
>NZ_JALCYX010000093.1:0-14464 GCF_022690695.1 Anaeromyxobacter sp. SG17 | reverse complement strand
GGCGAGGGCGGGGGCGCGTCGGCGCGCTGGGCCGGGACGCCGCCCGTCGGGCGGGGCGGATCGGCCGGCGCGGCGACGATGGTGCGCGGCTCGCGCTCGCAGGCGGCGAGCGCAAAGGCGAGGGCGACGGGGAGGAGCGCGCGGGGGATCATCGGTGGGGCTCGAGGCGAGGCGGAGCCGGAGCGGCCCCGCAGCCACATTCACATGGGGTAAACTCCGATCGGCACCACGTCGCCCGGCGGCGCGGCCGCGAGGAGCCGGGCGACGGTCTGGCCGGTGCCGGGCACGACCCGGTCCGGGCAGAGCTCGGCGAGGGGCGCGAGCACGAAGCGGCGCGTGATGAGCCCCGGGTGTGGCACCAGGAGCTCGGGCGTGCGGATCACCTGGTCGCCCAGGAGCAGGAGGTCGAGATCGAGCGTGCGGGCCGCCCAGCGGACGCCGGTGCGGCGCCGGCCGCAGGTGCGCTCGACCCGCTGGAGCGCCTCGAGGAGCGCGGGCGCGGGCAGCTCCGCCTCGAGCTCCAGCACCGCGTTGAGGTAGCGGGGCTGCGGCGGCCCGACCGGCGCGGTGTCGAACACGCGCGAGCCGCGCAGCACCGCGACTCGCGGCTCGGTCCGGAGCGCCCGCGCGGCGTGCGCGAGGTGCCCCCAGCGGTCGCCGAGGTTCGTGCCGACGGCCACGTAGGCGCGCATGCGCCTGCCCTAACACGCCGCCTGGGCTCAGACCACGGGATTGCGGAGCACCCCGATCCCGGCGATGTCCACCTCGACCCAGTCCCCGCGCCGGATGGGCCCCACGCCCTCGGGGGTGCCGGTGGCGACGACGTCGCCCGGCAGGAGCGTCATCACCTGGGAGATGAACGCGAGGAGCGCGAACGGGTCGACGGTCATGTCCCGCGTCGAGCCGCGCTGCCGCTCGGCGCCGTTGACCCGGCAGACGACGGGGAGATCGAGCGGGTCGAGCGACGTCTCGACGAACGGGCCGATCGGGCAGAAGGTGTCGAAGCCCTTCGCGCGGGTGAACTGCTTCTCCTCCCGCTGGATGTCACGCGCCGTGACGTCGTTCAGGCAGCTGTACCCGAACACGGCGCCGCGCGCCTCGGCGGCCGTGGCGCGCGAGAGCGGCCGCGCGACCACGACGGCGAGCTCCGCCTCGTGGTGCACCTCGCTCGACTGCTCCGGGCAGCGGATCGCCTCCTGCGGACCGACGACCGAGGTCGGGGGCTTCAGGAAGAGGAGCGGCTGCGCGGGGAGCTCGTTGCCGAGCTCGCGCGCGTGGGCGCGGTAGTTCCGCCCGACGCAGACGATCTTGGACGGCTCCACGGGCGCGAGCAGGGTCACCTCGGCGAGCGGGAGCGCCCGCCCCTCGGGGAGCCCGCCTGCCCACGGCGCGGCGTTCAGCGGCCGGACCTCGCCGCCCTCGACGACGCCGTAGCGATCCTGCCCCCGGTGCCGGAAGCGGCAGATCCTCACCTCGAGCTCCGCAGCTCGAGCACGTCGGCCATGTCGTAGAGACCGGCCGGCCGCCCCGCGACCCAGTGCGCCGCCCGCACCGCGCCCCGCGCGAACTGCTCGCGGCTCGTCGCCCGGTGGGTGAGCTCGAGGCGCTCGCCCTCGCCGCAGAAGAACACCGTGTGCTCGCCGACGACGTCGCCGCCGCGCAAGGTCTGGATGCCGATCTGCCAGGGCGGGCGCTCGCCGAGGATGCCGTGGCGCGTGTACGCGAGCGCGTCGGCCGGATCGCGATCGAGCGCCCGCGCGGCGACCTCGCCGAGCGCGACCGCCGTCCCGGAGGGCGCGTCGCGCTTCCGCTTGTGGTGGATCTCGACGATCTCGACGTCGTAGGCGTCGCCCAGCGTCTTCGCGGCCTGGCGCACGAGCTCGAACAGCACGTTCACGCCCACGCTCATGTTGGGCGAGAGGACGATCGGGACCTTCCGCGCCGCGGCCGCGACACGCGCCTTCGCCTCCGGGGTGAAGCCGGTCGAGCCGATGACGAGCGCGACGCCCTTCTCCGCGCAGACCTCGGCGTTGCGCGCCGACGCCTCGTGGCTCGTGAAGTCGATCACCACGTCCGCGCCGGCGATCGCCGCGGCGAGATCCTCGGCGACCGCGACCCCGAGCGGCGGGAGCCCCGCGAGCGTACCGGCGTCCTGGCCGGCGTGCCCGGGCCGCTCCACCGCGCCGGAGAGCTTCAGCCCCTCGTCGCCGGCCACGAGGCGGACGATCTGCGTCCCCATCCGCCCGGCGGCGCCGGTCACGACCACTCTCACCATCACCCTTCCTCCGGCCCGCGAGGGCCTCACGTCACGCGAGCTTCAGCCCGAACCGCGTCATCGCCTCGCGCACCCTGGCGAGGCTCGCCTCGGAGATGGGCGCGAGCGGGAGCCTGAGCTCGGGGCTCGCCCGGCCGAGGAGCGCCACCCCCGCCTTCACGGGCCCGGGGCTCGTCTCGACGAACAGCGCCCGGTTGAGGTCGGCCATCCGGACCTGCAGGTCGAGCGCGCGGCCGAAGTCGCCGGCCCGCGCCGCGACCACGAGGTCCTTCATCGCGCGCGGCGCGATGTTGGAGATCACCGAGATGACGCCGTGGCCCCCGCAGGCGATGTAGGGCAGCACGGTGAAGTCGTCGCCGGAGAGGAAGGCGATCGCGTCCTTGCCGATCCGCTCCACGAGCTGGACCTGCCGGTCCATGCTCGCGGTCGCCTCCTTGATGCCGACGATGGCGCCCGCCTTCGCGAGGCGCGCCACGGTCTCGGGTCCCATGTCGACGGAGGTCCGGCCCGGCACGTTGTAGGCGATGACCGGGAAGCGGCTCGCCTCCCAGATCGCCTGGTAGTGCTGGTACAGCCCCTCCGGCGTCGGCTTGTTGTAGTAGGGCGTGACGACGAGGGCGGCGTCCGCGCCGAGCGCCTTCGCGGCCTTGACGCCCTCGATCGCCTCGTGGGTCGCGTTCGAGCCGGCCCCGGCGATGACGAGGGCCCGGCCGCGGACGACCTCCACGACCGCGCGGACGACCTCGGCGCGCTCGGCGGGGGTGAGCGTGGCCCCCTCGCCGGTGGTGCCGCAGGGCACGATGCCGTCCGTGCCCTCCGCGATCTGCCACTCGGTCAGCTCGCGCAGGGCGCGGAGATCGACCGCGCCGTCCTTCATCGGGGTGACGATGGCCACCATCGAGCCTTCGAGACGCGGCATGCGGCTTTGACCTCGGCGAGGGGAGAGAGGCGAAAAATGTATCCGATCCGGTCGGAGGCGGAAACCGGCGCGGTGGCGCCGGCCTCACGCGGCGGGGCGACCGCTCATACCCGCTCGGGCGCGGGCGCCGGCTCCTCGCCGCGGACGAGGTCCGCGTAGGTCTCGCGGCGGCGGGCCAGGAACGCCCGATCTCCCTCCACGAGCACCTCGGCGGCCCGCGGCCGCGCGTTGTAGTTCGACGACATCGCGAACCCGTAGGCGCCTGCGGAGCGGACGGCGAGGAGGTCGCCCGGCACGGGCTCGGGCATGCGGCGCTTGCGGGCGAGGAAGTCCGACGACTCGCAGATCGGCCCCACCACGTCGGCCACGATCTCGCGCTCGCCCTCGCGGGGGCGGCCGACGGGCTCGAGGTCGTGGTGCGCCTCGTAGAAGGCCGGGCGCACGAGGTCGTTCATGGCGGCGTCCACCACCACGAACGTCTTGCGGCCGCTCCGCTTCACGTGGAGCACGCGGGTGACGAGCACGCCGGCGTTGCCGACGAGCACGCGGCCCGGCTCGAGCAGCACCTCGCCCTTCCAGCGGGCGAGCGCCTTGCGGATGGCGGCCCCGTACTCGTCGGGGTGCGGCGGGTCCTCGTCCTTGTAGCGGATGCCGAGCCCGCCCCCCACGTCGAGGTGCGCGAGGGGGATCCCCTGCTTCTCGAGCTCGCGCGCGAGCGCGAGGACGCGGTCGATCGCGTCGAGGAACGGCTTCACGCTCGTGATCTGCGAGCCGATGTGGGAGGCGACGCCCACCACGTGGAGCGCCTCGTCCTTCGCGGCGAGCGGGTAGAGCCGCCGCGCCTCCTCGACCGAGACGCCGAACTTGTTCTCGCGGAGCCCGGTCGAGATGTACGGGTGCGTCTTGGGATCGACGTCCGGGTTCACGCGGAGCGCGATGGGCGCGCGGACGCCCATGCGCCGCGCCACGATCGAGACGCGCGCGAGCTCGCCCGCGCTCTCCACGTTGAGCACGCGCACGCCGGACTCGAGCGCGAAGGCGATCTCGTCGTCGCGCTTGCCGACGCCGCTGAACACCACCTTGCGCGGGTCGCCGCCCGCCTTGAGGACGCGGTACAGCTCGCCGGCCGACACGATGTCGAACCCGGAGCCGAGCTTCGCGAAGCGCGCGAGCAGCGCGAGGTTCGCGTTCGCCTTCACGGCGTAGCACACGACGTGGCGGATGCCGGCGAGCGAGCGGTGCAGCACCTTCCAGTGCCGCGTGAGCGTCGCCGTCGAGTAGACGTACAGCGGCGTGCCGTAGCGCTCCGCGAGCCGCTCGAGCGGGATCGCCTCCGCGTGCAGGACGCCCTTCTTGCGCTGGAAGTGGTTCATGGGCAGGGCTGCGCGCCGGGCGCGCCGTCGGTCGAGGTCGGGGCCGAGGTCGGGTTCGGGGGCGAGGTCGGATCCGGCGCCGAGGCGGGGGACGTCGCCGGGGTCGGGGGCGGCGCGGTCTGCTCGCGCTCGATCCCGGGCGGCCGCGGAGGCGCCTTCACGCCGCAGCCGGCCAGGAAGGCGGCGACGCCGAGCGCGCCGAGGCGGCTCACCGCGGCTCCTTCGCGAGCGCCTTCTCCCAGCGGGCGAGCTGGCGCGCCACCTGCTTCGGCCCGGGGGCGCCGGGGAGCTCCCGGCGGGCGAGGCTCCTCCGCGCGTCGAAGCAGCGGAGCACGTCCTTCTCGAACGCGGGGTGGAAGCGGCGCCACTCCTCGGCGGTGAGCTTCGCGAGCGGTCGGCGCTCGGCGGAGGAGAACGCCGCCGCCTTGCCGACCGCCTCGTGCGCCTCGCGGAACGGCACCCCGCGCTCGACCAGGTACTCGGCCGCGTCGGTCGCGAGCGCCTCGCCGGAGCCGAGCGCCTCCTCCATCCGATCGGCGTGGAACGTGGCCGTCTCGATCGCGCCCGCGACCGCGTCGGCGGTGAGGACGAGCGCCTCGGGGCCGCCGATGAGGGGCCGCTTGTCCTCCTGCATGTCCCGGTTGTACGAGAGCGGCAGGCTCTTCACGATGGCGAGCAGCGCGACGAGGTCGCCGATCGCGCGCCCTGCCCGGCCGCGCGCGAGCTCGCCCACGTCGGGGTTCTTCTTCTGCGGCATGAGCGACGAGCCGGTCGCGAAGGCGTCGGCGAGCGACATGAAGCCGAACTCCTTCGTGGTCCAGAGCACGATCTCCTCGCCGACGCGGGAGAGGTGCACCGCCGCGAGGGCGCAGGCGAAGAGGAGCTCGATGGCGCTGTCGCGGTCCGACACGGCGTCGAGCGAGTTCTGCGTCACGCCGGCGAGGCCGAGCGCCCGCGCGGTGGCCTCGCGGTCGAGCGGCAGCGTCGTGCCGGCGAGCGCGCCCGAGCCGAGCGGCGACACCGCCGCGCGGCGGCGGACGTCGGCGAGCCTGTCGCGATCCCGCGCGAACGCCTCGACGTGGGCGAGGAGGTGGTGCGCGAGGGAGACGGGCTGCGCGCGCTGCAGGTGCGTGTAGCCGGGGAGGATGGTCTTCTCGTGCTCGCGCGCGCGGGTGACGAGCGCGCGCTGGAGCCGCCCGAGCGCGGCGTCGCAGCGGTCGCAGGCGCCGACGATGAAGAGCCGCTCGTCGAGCGCGACCTGATCGTTCCGGCTGCGGCCGGCGTGGAGGTAGCCCGCGTCCGCGCCGACGAGCTCGCCGAGCCGCCGCTCCACGTGGGTGTGCACGTCCTCGAGGGCCGGGTCGAGCCGGATCTTGCCGGCGGCGAACTCCTCGCGGACCTGATCCAGGGCGGCCACGATGCGGCGCGCCGCCGCCTTCGGGACGATCCCCCGCTCGGCGAGCATGGTCACGTGGGCCTGGCTGCCCCGGATGTCCTCGGCGTAGAGCGCGCCGTCGTCCTGGATCGAGACGGAGAGCGCGACGAGGCGCGGATCGGCCTCGCCCGCGAGCGCGGCGCGGGACACGGGCTTCGACTTCGTCTTTGGGCTCATCGGGGTCGGCGACGCTAGCACACCCGCGCTGCCCCAGGAATCCCTGCGATTTCCCCTGGCTCGCACGCAAGAGCGCGGCGAGCATCGCGCCCGGAAACCCGACCCGAGACGACGAGGAGACCTGCGAATGGCGAGCGAGATGATCGTGACCTTCCCCGGGAACAAGAAGGTCGACACCCAGATCGGCAAGCACGTGATCCGCACCGATCAGCCCGCCTCGGGCGGCGGCGAGGACTCCGCCCCCGCGCCGTTCGGGCTGTTCCTCGCGGCCATCGGCACCTGCGCCGGGATCTACGTCCTCGGCTTCTGCCAGAAGCGCGAGCTGCCGACCGACGGCATCCGGATCCGCCAGCGGAACCACTTCGACGAGGAGACAGGGGTGCTCGCGCGGGTCGAGCTCGACATCGAGGTCCCGCCGAGCTTCCCGGAGAAGTACCGCGACGCGCTCGTGCGCGTGGCCGATCAGTGCGCCGTGAAGAAGGCGATCCAGGCCCAGCCGCGGTTCGACGTGCGCACGGTCGTCGCCGGCTGACCGGGAGGCCGCTCGTCACGGCGAGATTCGAGCCCGCTGGACGCAGGCCGTCGCGCGTCCCGTCGGTTAGCGCGAGGGGCGAAGCCCCTCCGGCGGGGAACGGTCGCGAACCCGCGACAGCGGGCGCGACCGTTCACGGGCCCCGCCGAGCAGGGGTGGGGCCCCCGGCGGCGGCGGTCAGTCGCCGGCGGGGGCGGGGGCGCAGCCCCCGTTCAGACACCGCCGGGCGTGCCTGCTTCGCGGGGTCCCCTCTAGAACTTCGCGACGAGCCCGAACGCGAGGAGGTGGGCGCGGGAGAGCTCGCCCGGCCCGAACGCGCCGAACGGCTCCAGGATGCCGTACTGCCCGTAGGCCTGGAAGCCGGCGCCCGAGGTGTACGTGAGCATCGTGTCCGCCTCGAGCCCGAGCCGGTTCGTGCCGGTGCCCGGCCCCGTCGAGCTCGGGGTCGACTCCGCAGAGATGGCCTGCGAGTAGACGAGCTGCGCGTCGAGCGCGAGGCCCGGGAACATGTCCCAGCGGATCTTCGGCTTCACGTACCAGGCGTCGGTCACCTGCCCGAGGATGCGGCTGAACAGGATGAGGTCGACCTTGTAGGCCGGGTTGAACCGGAAGTTGCGGATGCTCCGGTCGTTCGTGCCGTTGAACTGGGGGCCCTCGAAGGTGCCGTAGCCGGGGAGCGAGCCGTCCGCGTTGAAGCGGCTCGGGATGTTGCCGAAGCCCGGCGCGTCGTCGCCGCTGGCCGCGCCGAACTCGCCGCGGAGGGTGACCTTGTTCGGGATGGCCTTGTACTCGGTGACGAGGCTGCCGCCCCACTGGCGCAGCTCCACCCGCGAGACCGGCTTGACGGTGAGCGTCGGGTCGGTGTCGGAGGCGGGACCGACCGTGAACGCCTGGCCGATGTGGCCGTAGACGCCGACCGCCTCGGCCTCCACGCGCCAGCGCTGCGTGAGCACGCGCACCCAGAGGTCGAGGACGTGGCCGTAGCTGCGGCGCCGGCCGACGGCGAGCGAGGAGGACGGGTCGAGCTCCGCGCCGAAGCCGTCCTGCGCCCAGGCCGGGATCGAGTCCCGCTGCGTCCGGTAGTTGTAGTAGGCGCCGAAGTTGAACGAGGACTCGTTCCGGTCGAGCTTGCGCCGGATCTCGTCGTCGGTGTCGACGCGCGCGGCCTTCACGGCCCAGGTGCGTGCGTCGTCGGAGGAGTCGGCGTCGAACGGCTGGCCGACGCCCGCGCCGAAGCGCGGATCCGGGCGCAGCGCGCCCTCCGTCTCGAAGTCGAGGATGGGGACGAGCGTCAGCGCGCCGATGGGCGTCTGCACGGGCGGGAGCGCGAACTGGATGCGGTCGACCGTGTCGCCGTAGTCCTCGTCGACGCCGCCGCCCGCGTTCGTGAGGAGCCCGAGCCCCCACTCGGACGGCATGCGGCCGAAGCTGAGCAGGCCGACCGGCGTCTGCACCTCACCCCACACCCGCTTCGGCAGGATCGGGTCGCGATCGGCGGTGGGGTCGTTCGGGTAGAGCTGGCGGGTGCTGCCGTAGAACTGCGCCGGGAAGGGGCTGTACGGATCGTCGAAGAGCTTGCTCGTCGAGGAGCCCAGCACGTAGTTGTCGAGCACGTCGATCTGCGCGCGGACCCGGACGAGCTCGGAGACGTTCAGCGTCGGCTCGAGGCGGAGCCGCATGTTCGCGGTCGCGATCGTGCCGCGCGTGGGCCGGACGCCGGCGGTGGGGTCGGGGTTGAAGACCGGGACCGGGTACAGGTAGTGGCCCGACGCGTCGGGCGCGCGGCCGAGGGCGAGATCGTCGGAGAGCTGCCCGCGCACGCGGTAGTAGCCGTCGAGCTCGAAGAACTCGAGCTTCGGTCCCTCGGCGACGGTGCCCATGAACTCCGCCGCCGACTGGGCGCCCTGGATCTCGGCGCGGACCTCGTCGCGGAGGTCCTCCTTCAGCCGCTCGACCTCGCGCTGGATCGCGGCCTTGGTCTCGGGCGGCAGGTCCGTCGCGGGCTTTTCGGTGCCCTTCGTCTCCTCCGGCTTCTTGTCGTCCTGCGCGCGCGCCGCGCCGGCGAGGAGGAGGAGTGCCGCGAGGGCGGCGAGCAGACGGGACATGCAGGTGACCCCTTGAAAGGAGGGCAGGACGAAACGCGGTGATACAACACGCGTTCCCGCGGTCGGTCAACCCCGATGACGGAGCGCGGCCCGAGGGGCCGCGGGGAATGCGCCGCAGGCCTCCAGGAGATCCGAGGCGCAGGAGCCCGGGCCCGGAGAACGCCTCGCGGACGCGCGCCGGGGCGCACGGACCCGAGGGCCTTCGAGTCAGGCGCGCGCCGCGGGCGCGAGGAGCGAGGACGCCCCCCGGCGGCGGGACCGGGAGCGCGCGCCGATCAGCGGTGCTCGCCGCCGCCCTGCTTCAGCTCGACGAGCACCCCCCGGCTGCCCTTCGGGTGGACGAACGCGACCTTCGAGCCGCCCGCGCCGGGACGCGGCTTCTCGTCGAGCAGCGGCGCGCCCTGCGCGCGCAGCGCCGCCATCGCCTGCTCGATGTCGGGCACCTCGAGGCACACGTGGTGCAGCCCCTCCCCGCGCTTCTCGATCGCCTTCGCCATCGGGCTGCTCGGGCCGGAGGGCGAGACGAGCTCGATGCGCCCCGCGCCGTGGCCGAAGATCGCGACCCGCACCTGCTCGGTGGGGACCTCCTCCACCTCGGCGAGCTCGAGGCCGTAGACGTCGCGGTACAGCCGGATCGCGGCGTCGAGGTCGGCGACGAGGATGGCGACGTGGTCGAGCCCGTTCATGAGGCCTCCGTGCGCCTCGCGGCGCCGCGAGCGAGCGGCGCGGCGCCCGGCATGAGCGGCCTTCGGCGCGAGGGAGGTGGGATGATAGCGCATGGCGCCGCCCGCCCGGACGAGGGGCGGGGGCGAGCGGCGTCACTTCCCGGACTTCACCTCGACCCCGAGGACCTTCAGCGCGCCGAGGAGTCCGACGGTGTCGACCTGGGGTCCGGACCCGAGCGCGAGGTGCGTCGCGTCGGCGACGGGCTGGCCGAAGGTGGGGTCCATCGCGATCCACTCGCCCGCGCTCCGCACCTCCACCCAGGCGTGCCAGTAGAGCGCGTCCTGCCCGTCCTCGTAGCGCGCGTAGACGAGCCCGTGCACCGCGCGCGCCGGGATCCCGAGCGCGCGCGCGAGCGCGACGAGGAGCACGCTGTGCTCGGTGCAGTCGCCGCGGCCGGCGGCGAGCACGTCGCTCGCGCGGTCGTGGCTCGCGCCGTACGCCTTCTCGAGCCGGCGGTACACGTCCTCGGAGAGGAGCTGGGCCGCCGCGTACGCGCCGGGCGCGTTCCCGGCGACCTTCTTCGCGAGCGCCGCGATGGCCGGCTCGTCGGAGTCGGCCTGCGGCGACGGGGCGAGATCGTCGGCGCTCGCGCCCTGGGCGGCGCGGGCGAGGGGGGTGTCCTTCTTCGGGTCGGCGGCGAGCGGCGGGCGCACCGCCACGGTGAGCAGCGTCTCCCCGGCGCGGCCGCGCCCGAAGCGCTGGCGCGCGTCGCCCTTCTGGAAGGAGGGCGGCAGCCCGGCGAGGCGGTAGACGATCGTCGCCGGGACGCCGCGCGGCAGCGGGCGCGGCAGCGGGACGCGCGCGAGCGCGAAGAGGTCCACCTGGTCCAGGCTGCGAGCGGTCTCCTCCGGCTCGGGCCGCGCCACGATCGCCTCGCCGAGCCGGATCTCCACCACCCGCCCGTCGTCCGCGACGCGGTACTCGGCCGCGAGCCGGTCGCCCGCCTCCGACTCGGCCACGACCGACACCTCCTCCTGCACGCCGCCGCCGGCGATGGTCTCGCGCCGGAGGAAGACGTCCTGCATCTCCTTCACGCGCAGCTTCTCGAGGTCGAGCTGCTTGCCGCGCACCGTCCCGCGCCGCGCCGCCGCGAGCCGCACGCCGTCCGCGAGCTCCGCGGTCTCGGTGACGCCCTCGACGGTGCGCTCCTGCCGGCCGGCGGGCGTCTCCTCGACGAGCCTGCACACCGCGCGCGCGCAGGTGCCGGACACCGTCCGGTCGCCGCCGTCGCCCGCCCACACCGCGCGGACGGCCACGAGCGGCCCCTGGTGCCGCGCCTCGTAGACGCGCTCCTCCTCCTGGCGGCGCTCCACCGTCTTGCCGCCGACGTTCGCGCGCACGAGCGTCTCGCTGCGGCCGACGAGGACGTCCTTGCCGTCGCGCAGCTCGCGCGCGAGCTGGACCTTCGTGAAGCCGGCCTTCTTGCCCACGAGGTACAGGCCGAACCACTCCGGGCCGGGGGGC
Organism: Anaeromyxobacter sp. SG17; assembly: GCF_022690695.1. Taxonomy (NCBI): domain Bacteria; kingdom Pseudomonadati; phylum Myxococcota; class Myxococcia; order Myxococcales; family Anaeromyxobacteraceae; genus Anaeromyxobacter; species Anaeromyxobacter sp. SG17. Next base: position 3,458 of record NZ_JALCYX010000093.1, on the reverse strand, counting down.
CTCGGGACGCTCAGCGCGTCCGGGAGCGCCGCGGCGCCGGCGGCGAGCTCTCCGCGGGGCGGGCGCGGGGGCTTCGCGGCCGCGGCCCGCTGCTCGGGGCAGCCCGCGAGCACGAGGGCGAGCGCGGCGGCGCCGGCGGCGAGGAGGTGCGTTCTCATGGTGCGTGTCCTTCCTTCGGAGAGGCGTTCTACCAGAAAGCCGGAGGATCCAACGGGGCTGCGCCCCGCCCCGCCGACGGATGGCGCCTCGGTGTTTCCGAATGGCCTGCCGGCTAGCTGGCGCCCGGGAGGACCGCCTCCGGCCGAGGTACCCAGCGCGTCACGAGCCGCGCGAGCTCCTTCTCGTCCTCCTCGCGCACGATGGCGTGCGCGTACCGGCCCTCGCCCGCGGTTGCGAGGCGCGAGAGGATGGCGCTGCCGTAGTGCGCCTCGGCGAGGAACTGCACCTCGAGGTCGGCGAGCCGCCGGGCGCGGAACACCTCGCGCGGCACCACCTCCTGCGCCCAGGTCGGATAGCTCGTGTTCGTCACGTGCATGTTCACGTCGATGTCGCCGTAGCGCACGTGGAACCGCTTCTGGTGCTCCCACTCGCGGAGCTCGGGGAGCCTGCCGGGCTCGAGGGTGAGCACCGGCGCCGAGGGCTCGCGCGGGAAGCGCGCGTCGAGCACGTCGGCGGGCCGCACCGGCCGCCGCGTGGCGAGGTCGAGCACGAACCACTGGGTGGTCGCGCGCGCGACCTCGGCGCCGTCCGCGCGGCGCACGACGAAGTCGCGCAGCGCGGCGAGCCGGTCGATGCCCGCGGGCCAGGTCTCGATCTCGAGCCGGTCGCCGAGGACGATGGGCACCGGGTTCTCGATGCGCTGGCGGGCGAGCACCCAGGTGAGCCCGCGCGGCATGAGCACGTCGAGCCCGACCCCGAGCGCGGCCGCGTGCTGCCCGGCGACCTCCTGCAGGTAGCCGGACAGGGCGGCGATCGCGATGGTCCCGAAGGCGTCCACCTCGTAGGTGTGGACGCCGAAGCGCTGGCGGTGGGTCTGCATGGCGCTACAGGCTAGCGCCGAACCGGACCGAGGTGAGGATCGCGTCGATGCGTCCCGTGTCCTCCGGCTCGGGATCGGCCTTGGAGACCTGCACGTTCACGCACACGCCCTCGCGCCAGAGGAAGAGGTGGGCGTGCTGCTGGCGGATCTTCCGGCCGCGCAGCTCGTCCAGCACGTAGGCGGCGCGCGCCCCTCCGCTCGCGTCGGACAGCGCGAGCTCCCGCAGGTCGGGCGCGCTCTTCCGGATCCGCTCGAGGATGCGCTCGCGGCAGGCGCCGGCGTCGGCGGCCCCGTGCGCGTCGCGCAGGGTCACCGACGCGACGAGGCCGCTCTGCGGATGGCGTCCGAGCACGAGCACGCCCTCCCCGTCCTCGGCGGGCCGCGGCTCGAACATCTCGAAGCCGGGGAGGTCCACCAGCACGGTGAACGCGCGGCCCGGATAGGCGACCGAGAGCGGCTCGGTCTCGGCCTCGGGATCGGGCGTGAAGCGCATCGCGCCGCTCTTCGGGGCGGCGGGGCTCCCGCCGGCGGACGCCGGGACGTGCCGCGCGCCGCGGACGACCTCGAGCACCGCCTCGCGCTGCGGTCCGGGCGCGTTGTCGAGCAAGGTGAAGGCGAGGATCATGTCGCCGACCGCGGCCGCGCCCTGCAGGAGGTGACGCCACTCGCCCTCGCCCGGCTCCCGGGCGGCGAACGCCTTGTCGGTCGCCGCGAACCAGTAGCCGTGCACCCCGCGCTCGCCGCGCAGCTCGTGCAGCGCGATCTCCTGCTCGACGCTCGTGGCGAGCGCCTTGCGGCGGGCGAGCTCGGCGAGGAGCTGCGCGGTGTCGCCCTGCGCGTCCGCGCCGAACGCCTCGGGGCTCGCGGGCGCCTCCTCGGCGGTCGGCGGGGGGTTCCAGAAGGGCGTGAGCAGCACCATGAACCCGCCGCCCGCCTTCGCGTCGCGCGGCTCGAGGCGGACGGTGAGCGCGATCGGCTCCTCGCCCTCCGCCGAGCTCGCCTTCCAGCCGGGCGGGAGTGCGATCTCCAGCTCGCCGTGCCCCGACACCTCGAAGCGCTGCCGGGACGGGGGCGCCGCGCCGCCGCGCCGGCCGGCGCAGGCGCCGAGCGAAAGCGCGACGGCGAGGCCGAGCACGAGCGCGGCGCGTCCGGTCGCGCGGTGGCGAGGCGTGGTCAATTCATCCCTTCCCTGCCGCCCTTCTAGCGTTTCCCGCTCTCCCATGCGAGCGACGCCCCGGGGAGTCCCGCGCGGCCTGCGGACGCTCGCGCGCGAGAGCCCAGGTGGGCCATCATGCGGCCGTGAAGCGGACCGCCGCCGCCGCGCTGCGCAACCGCGAGGCGATCGCCTCGGCACTCCGGGGCGTCCTGCCGCCGCGCGGCCTCGTCCTCGAGCTCGGCAGCGGTACGGGCGAGCACGCGGTGTACCTCGCCCGGGCGTTCCCCTCCCTCGAGTGGCAGCCGTCCGATCCGGACCTGGAGGCGCGCGCGAGCATCCGCGCCTGGTCGGCCGAGGCCGGCCTCGCGAACCTGCTCGGGCCGCTCAACTACGACATCCGGCTCCCGCTCTGGCAGGCGCGCCCTGCGGACGCCGTGCTCTGCGTGAACGTGCTGCACGTCGCCCCGCCGGAGTGCGCCGAGGCGCTCTTCCGCGGCGCGGCGCGCGTCCTGCCGCCGGGGGGACCGCTCGCGGTGTACGGGCCGTTCCGGCGGCGCGGTGCCCCGCTCGAAGGCCGGCTCGCGCGGCTCGACGCGCAGCTCCGCGCGCACGACCCCGCGCTCGGCGTGCGGGAGCTCGAGGCGCTCGAGGCGCTCGCCGCCCGGCACGGCCTCGCGCTCGATGCGGTGGTGGCGATGCCGGAGGAGGGCGATCTCCTCGTCGTGTGGCGGCGCGGGTGACGGCGGGGGCTTGCTCGCCTACGGAAACCGCGCGTTGTGCCCCGCGAGCTCCGCGCAGGCCGCCGCGAGCGCGCGGGCATCGAGCCAGCCGCGCTCGAGGAAGTACTCGCCGATCCGGCGCTGCATGCGCCCCTGGCGGCCCACCGCGGTGAGGAGCTGGAGGCGCGTGAGGTAGCCCGTGCGGAGCGCGTACTCGCCGAACCGCTCGCCGGTCGCGCCCTCCGCGCGGCGGCGCGCGAGCACCGCGGCGACCGTGGCGGAGTCGAGGAACCCGAGCTCGACCGCGATCCGGCCGAGCGCCGGACGCTGCGCGCGCTGCCAGGCGATGGCCTCGACGAACGCGGACCAGGGGACGCGCCCCGAGTAGTAGAGGAGCTCGGCGAGCCGCAGGCGGCGGCGCGGGAGCGGCTCGCGGGCGGCGTAGGCGGAGCGCGGCGGCGCGGCGGGAGCGGCCTCGCGCGCGGTGGGCCGAGGCGGAGGGCCGCGCGGCGGCGGGCGAGGGGCGTCTCGAGGCGGTCGAGGC
>NZ_JALCYX010000092.1:0-14696 GCF_022690695.1 Anaeromyxobacter sp. SG17 | reverse complement strand
CCCGGGAGGGCGGGGGCGAGGCGCGGGCGGGATTCGAGGTCGAGCTCGCGGCGCGGGGCGGAGCCCGCGGGCCAGTCGCGCTCGCCGCCCTGTTCGCGCCGCCACGCGCGGCTCCGCCGCCCGTGGTTCGCGGAGCGGGGAGCGCGATCGCCACGTTCCGGGCGGCGCCCGCCATCGGGACCGCCGGGGGCGCCCCCGCGGCCGCCGCGCGCGCCAGGGCGGCGGTGACCTCCTCCGCGAGCTGTCCGGGATCGACCGGGCGCGCGAGCTGCGGCGCTCCGGCGGGAGCGCCGTCGTCGCGGCCGAGGAGGATGAGCGGCAGGAGCGGGGCGCCGTCGCCCGCGGCGAGCCGCCGCGCGAGGGTGAGCGCCTCGCCGCCCTCGCAGGTGGCGCCCACGAGCGCGAGGGTGGGCAGCGCCTGCGCCATCACCGCGAGCGCGTCGGACGCGTTCGTCGCGAGCACCGTCTGGTGCCCGGCGCGCATGAGGACGCGCTTCACGGCCGAGATCTCGGCGATGTCGTCGTCGACCAGGAGGATGCGCGCCACGCCGCGCGATTATGGATCGCGCCCAGCAGGGGACCAAGCGGGCGCCTCCCCCGGCGGGTGCGATAGCGGCGCCGGATGCGCCGCGCCATCAGTCACAGCATCGAGTGCGGATCCATGTCGAAGCGCACCTCGGCGCCCCCCGGCGGCCGGTGGGCCACGCGCGCGAGCGCGCCGTGGACGCGGAACAGCGCCTGGGGCGAGCTCGCGCGGAAGAGGAGGTGCCAGCGGGTGCGCCCCCGGATCCGCTCGATCGCGGCGGGCGCGGGGCCGAGCATCGTCACCTCGCCCCGCAAGGACGGCCGGGCGGCCTCCGCGAGCGCCTCCGCGGTGCGGCGGGCGCCCGCCTCCGAGCCCTCGACCCGCGCGGCCAGGAGCCTGCCGAAGGGCGGGTAGCCGTGGCGCCGCCGGCGCTCGAGCTCACCCTCGGCGAACGCCGCGAAGTCGTGCCCCGCCGCGCAGGCGACGGCGGGCGTCGCGGGGTTGAAGGTCTGCACGAGGACGCGGCCCGCGTCGGCGCCGCGCCCTGCCCGGCCGGCGACCTGGGCGAGCAGCTGGAACGTCCGCTCGGCGGCGCGGAAGTCGGGGAGGGCGAGGGCGGTGTCGGCGAGCACCACCCCCACGAGCGTGACGCCGGGGAAGTCGTGCCCCTTCGTCACCATCTGCGTCCCGACGAGCACGTCGAGCTCGCGCCGCGCGAAGCGCGCGAGCAGCTCCGCGGTCTCCTCCGCCGTCCCCACCGCGTCGCGATCGAGGCGCGCGACGCGCGCGCCCGGCAAGAGCGCGCGGACCGCCTCCTCGACCTGCTCGGTGCCGACGCCCACGCCGAGCCGGGCGCCGCCGCACGAGGGGCAGGGCTCGCCGACGCGCTCGGTCCGGCCGCAGTAGTGGCAGAGCAGGATCCCGCGCCGCGCGTGGTGCGTGAGCGAGACGGCGCACTCGGTGCAGCGCGCCTCCTCGCCGCACGCCTCGCAGACGACGAGGGTCTCGTAGCCGCGGCGGTTCAGGAACAGGATCGCCTGCTTCCCGCCGGCGACCGTCTCCGCGAGCGCCTCGGCGAGCGGCGGAGAGACGAGCCCCGGGCCGAGATCGCGCCCGGGGCGCCGCAGCCTGGAGAGATCGACGAGCTCGACCTGCGGGAGCGGCCGGTCGTCGATGCGCGCGGGCAGCGAGAGGAGCCGGTAGCGGCCCCGCCGCGCGTTCTCCAGCGTCTCGAGCGACGGGGTCGCCGAGCCGAGCACCACGACCGCGCCCTCGAGCTTGGCGCGCACCACGGCGAGATCGCGCGCGTGGTAGGCGGGGCCGTCCTCCTGCTTGAAGCTGCCCTCGTGCTCCTCGTCGACGACGACGACGGCGAGGTCCGGCACGGGCGCGAAGATGGCGCTCCGCACCCCCACGCAGATGCGCGCCTCGCCGGCACGGAGGCGCTGCCACTCGGCGTGGCGCTCCGCCGGCGACAGGCCGGAGTGGAGCAGCGCGACCTCGTCGCCGAAGCGCGCCCGGAACCGGCCGGCGAGCTGCGGCGTGAGCGCGATCTCCGGGACGAGCACGAGGGCGCCCTTGCCCGCGGCGCGCGCGCGGGCGATGGCCTGGAGGTAGACCTCGGTCTTGCCGGAGCCGGTGATGCCGTGCAGGAGGAACGGCGTGAACGCGCCGAACGCCCCCGCGATGGCCTCGAGCGCCGCGGCTTGCGCAGGGGTGAGCGCGAGCGGCGTGGCGGAGGCGGGGAGGAGCCCGCCGCGCGCGACGGGCACCTCGCGCTCGAGCCGGACGAGGCCCCGGCGCGCGAGCGCGGCGAGCGCGGGCCGGCCGGACGGGAACGCGGCGCGCAGCTCCTCGACCGGGATGCGCCCGCGCGCGAGGAGGTACTCGAGGACCGCGCGCTGGACGCGCGCGCGCGCGAGGGTGGGGAGAGCGTCCGCGGCGGAGGCCTCCGGCGCGGCGTACTCGACGCCGCGGCGCACGGGCGGGGCGGCGCCCTTGCGCGTGTTGAGGCCGGGCGGGAGCGCGGCGCGGAGCAGCTCGCCCGCCGGGACGAGGTAGTAGTCCTCCGCCCAGCGGATGAGCTCGACGAGCTTCGGCGTGAACGGCGGGACCTGATCGAGCACCGCGGCGACCTCGCGCAGCGCCACGCCCTCCGGCGCCGAGGCGGGGAAGCCCACCACGTAGCCCGTCGCGCGCCGGCTCCTGCCGAAGGGCACGGCGACGCGCTGCCCGAGCGCGATCTCGGGGGCCAGCGCGGGTGGGGCGCGGTAGGTGAATGTCCCGCGCACCGCGGCGGCGACGGCGACCTCGACGAGCACGGCCGGGAGTGTAGCAAGCGATCCCCCCGCGCGCCCCGCGCGGTAGACTGCGCCTCCCGCCCACTGCCTTCCGAGGAGAACCCGATGCGCTCCCGCACGCTTCCGCTCGCCCTCGCCCTCGCCTCGATCGCCCTCGGCTGCGGCGAGCGCTCTTCCGAGGCGCCTCCGCCTGCACGAGAGCAGGCCGCGCCCGCCCCGTCGGCGCAGCCGTCCGCTCCTGCCGCCGAGACGGCGCCTTCAGCGACCCCGGCACCGGAGGCTCCGGCGCCGTCCCCGGCTCCGGCCGCGACGCCGGCTCCAGCTCCTGCGCCCGCCGCGAAGCCGGCTCCGGCCCCCGCCCCCGCCCCCGCCGCGAAGCCGGCCCCCACCCCGAAGCCCGCGCCGACGGCTCCGTCCGCAGAGGCCAAGCCCGCCACCGCCGCGGCGCCCGCCCCCGAGGCCGCCCCCGCCGCGCCCCAGGGCGCTCAGCACGCGAAGGTCGGCGACACGAAGTGCAAGATGTGCCACCGCGTCCAGCACCAGTCCTGGGCCGCGAGCCCGCATGCGGTCAAGGGACTCGACTGCGAGGGCTGCCACGGCAACGGCGCCGACTACTGGCCGGCGTCGGTCATGCGCGACCGCGAGAAGGCCATCGCGGCCGGGCTCGTCATGCCGACCCTCGCGACGTGCAAGCGCTGCCACGCGAGCCCGGACGCGTCGCTCCTCGCGAAGGTCCACGCGCACAAGGCGCAGTAGCGGATCGGCGGAAGGCGGGCTCCTCCCGGCGCTACCCGCCGAGGAGGAACGCCCGCGCCTCCTCGAAGATCCGGTCGAGCGACGCCGCGAGCTCGTGCCCGTCGTCGACCGCGACGAGCCGCGCCGTCGGGGTGCGCTCGACGAACGCCTCCACGTCCTCGAGCGGGACGGTGTCGTCGCGCGTGCCGGCGATGCACAGCGTCGGGACGCGGACCACCGGGAACGCCGGGAAGGCTCCGGCATCCTCGAAGAACTGGAAGCCGATGCGCCGCATGCGCCCGGAGGCATGGTGCATCGTCTCGAGGCCGTTCGAGCGCCAGTCCTCGAGCGCCCCCGGCCCGAGCCGGGCGCGCCAGCGCTCGAACAGCCGGAACGCCGGCGCGAGCAGGACGAGCTTCTCCACGCCGGGATCGCGCGAGGCCGCGACCGCGGCGAGATACCCGCCGAGCGAGCTGCCGATGATCGCGTGCGGCGGCGACCCCGCCCCGTCGAGCGCCGCCTCGGCGATCCCGAGCATGGAGGACGGCGTGGAGCGCTCGAAGCCCTCCGCGCCGGGCGTGAGATCCGGGACGTGGAGCGGCGCGCCGAGCGCGGCGAACCGCTCCGAGAGGACGCGCGCCTTGTGCGAGGACGGACCGGACGCGAAGCCGTGGAGGTAGAGGATCACGGCGCCGAGCCTAGCGTGGACGCACGCGGCGCGCTCGCACGAACGCCACGTCGACGCGGCGCCTCGCGAAGGCGACCGCCACGCCTCCGCCCGGACGCGCTCACCCGCCGTCCGGCCCCGGCTCGCCGCGGAGCGCGCGCAGCCGCTCGGCGAGCGTCTTCTCGAGCCCGTTGCCGGAGAGGCTCACGATCTGCTCGCCGCGGAGCGCGTCCGGGAGGTACTGCTCGGCGACGTAATGGCCCTCGAAGTTGTGGGGGTAGCGGTAGCCGCCGCCGTAGCCGAGCCCCTGCATGAGCTTCGTCGGCGCGTTCCGCAGCTTGAGCGGGACGGGCAGCGGGCCCTTCTCCTGCACGAGCCGGCGCGCGGTCGCGTAGGCGGTGAGGGCCGCGTTCGACTTGGGGGCGAGCGCGAGGTAGATGGCGGCCTGGCTCAGCGGGAGGACGCCCTCCGGCAGGCCCACGAGCTCCACCGCCTGGAGCGCCGCGACCGCGACCTGGAGCGCCTGCGGGTCGGCGTTGCCGACGTCCTCGGAGGCGAAGATCACCATCCGGCGGAGGATGAAGCGCGGGTCCTCGCCGCCCTCCAGCATCCGCACCATGTAGTAGACGGCGGCGTCGGGATCCGAGCCGCGCAGCGACTTGATGAACGCGGAGACGACGTCGTAGTGCTGCTCGCCCGCCTTGTCGTAGAGGATGGTGCGCTGCTGCAGCGCCTCCTCGGCGTCGGCGCGCGTCACCGCGGTCCGCCCCGCGAGCCGCACGGCGGAGGCCGCGACGTCGAGGGCGTTGAGCGCCCGCCGCGCGTCGCCGTACGCGTAGCGCGCGAGCGCCTCGCGCGCGTCCGGCTCGAGCGACACCGCACCGGCGAGCCCGCCCGGCGCCGCGACGGCGCGCTCGAGGAGCGCGCCCACCTCCTCCTCGGTGAGCGCGCGCAGCGTGACGACGCGGCAGCGCGACAGGAGCGCGGCGTTCACCTCGAACGAGGGGTTCTCGGTGGTCGCGCCGATGAGGGTGATGGTCCCGTCCTCGACGTGGGGGAGGAAGGCGTCCTGCTGCGCCTTGGTGAAGCGGTGGATCTCGTCCACGAAGAGGATCGTCCGCTTCCGGTGCAGGCGGCGCCGGTCGCGCGCGGCCGCGACGATCTCGCGGATCTCCTTGACGCCGCCGAGCACGGCGCTGAACGGCACGAAGTCCGTGCCGGTCCGCTGCGCGACGATGCGGGCGAGCGTGGTCTTCCCGGTGCCCGGGGGTCCCCACAGGATGAGCGACGGGACCTGGTCCGCCTCCAGGGCGCGCCGGAGCGCCGTGCCCTTCCCGAGCACGTGCTCCTGGCCGACGAAGTCCTCCAGGCGGCGGGGGCGCATCCGCTCGGCGAGCGGCTTTCCCCCCTCATCTTTCTCGGCCGCGCGATCGAAGAGGTCCATGGCGAACCGCTTATATAATGCCCGGCATGGAAGACCATCCGTGTCCCGTGCCGCGGCGCGTGGGGATCGTCCACAAGGTCAGCTCGGCGGAGGCGTCGGAGACGGCGCACTTCGTGGAGCAGTTCGTCCGCTCGAAGGGCGTCGAGGTCGTGACCGACGAGGCGGAGGTCGGCCGGTCCGCGGACCTCGTGGTCGTGCTCGGCGGGGACGGCACGCTCATCCATGCGGCGCGCCTGCTCGGGGGCCGGCCCGCGCCGATCCTGGGCGTGAACATGGGGAACCTCGGCTTCATGACCGAGGTGCCGCAGGCCGAGCTGTACCCCATGCTCGAGCGGGTGCTCGCGGGCGACGCGCTCGTGTCCGAGCGGATGAAGCTGCGGGTGCACCTGCACCGCGGCGGCCGGCCGGAGCGCGACGTGGACGCCGAGGTGCTGAACGACGTGGTGATCGGCAAGGGCGCGCTCGCGCGGATGGCGGAGCTCGACGCGCGCTGCGCCGGCGGCTACCTCGCCACCTACAAGGCGGACGGCATCATCGTCGCGACGCCCACGGGCTCGACCGCCTACGCGCTCGCCGCGAACGGCCCGATCGTCTACCCCACCATGCGCGGCGTGATCCTCGCGCCCATCTGCCCGCACACGCTCACGCAGCGGCCGATCGTGCTGCCCGACGAGCTCTCCGTGCAGATCGTGCTCATGAACGACTCCGAGGTGTACCTTACGCTCGACGGCCAGCGCGGCGTGAGGCTCGCGAAGGGCGATCTCGTGCAGGTGAAGCAGTCGTCGAACCGCGTCCTGCTCGTCAGGAACCCGAACCTCGACTACTTCGGCATCCTGCGCGCCAAGCTGCGCTGGGGCGAGCGGTAGAAAGCCGAGCTGCCGACGCGCCAGCGAAGGCGCAGGAGACCGGAGCCGAGGCGGGCACCCGCAGCGACGCGCGCCGCCGGCCCGGTATCGTGTCGCGACCCGCTCGTCGAAACGCAAGGCGCACGAGACCGGAGCCGAGGCGGGCAACCGCAGCGACGCGCGCCGAGGCGCACTGCTTCCGTGCGCCGCAGGCGCAAGGAGCGAGGACGCCCGCCGCAGGCCCGGGATCGTGCGCCGAGGCTCACGCAGGGGCGTGCGAGAGCGGAGGCGGCGGCAGGTTCCGGTACGTCTCGGCCGCGCCCGGGCCGTCGCAGGCGTGATCGGGCAGCGCGCTCGCCTCGTCGGTGACGACCGTGAAGTCGCACCAGCGGCAGCGGAACGCCGGGACCTTCACGGGCGGATCTCCCGGCACCTCGAGCTCGTGCCGCTCGAACAGCACGCGCACCGTCCCGGACACGTGGATCGTCATGGCGTCCTCCGTTGCCCCGAGCGTCCCACCGCGCCGGCGGCTCGGGAAGGCGCCTCGCCGGGACTCTCGCGGAGTCGGCTCGGCGGCTCGGAGGGCGGGCGCCCGAACGGATGGACCACTGAAAATTTGCGCAGTGTCAGGGAGCCGTGGATCAATGGCGCCATGCTCACGACGCTGCGCATCTCGGGCTTCGCGATCGTCGATGCGATCGAGGTCCGCTTTGGCCCGGGGCTGAACGTCCTCACCGGCGAGACCGGGGCCGGGAAGTCCATCCTCGTGAACGCGCTGCACCTCGTCCTCGGCGGCCGGATGAGCGCCGAGGTCCTGCGCGAGGGGGCGGAGGAGGCGGTCGTGGAGGGGCTCTTCGAGCTGCCTGCCGACCACCGCGTCCTCGCCCGCCTGCGAGACGCCGGGCTGCCCGTCGGGGCGGGGACCGTCTCGGGCGAGAGCGCGGAGCTCCTCGTGCGCCGGGTGGCTGCGCGCGGAGGGCGGGGCCGCGCGTTCGTGAACGGCGCGCTCTGCACGGTCTCGATGCTCGAGGAGGCGCTGCGCGGCCTCGTCGACGTGTCGGGCCAGCACGAGCACGTGTCGCTGCTCGATCCCACCACCCACACCGAGCTCCTGGACGCGTTCGCGGGCCTCAGGCACGCGCAGGCGGAGCCCGGGCCAGAGCTGTGCAGCGTGGAGCCGACCCTCCTCCGGTTCCGCGCAGCTCACGCGGCGCTCGCCGCCCTCGTCCGCGAGCGGGAGTCCCTCGCCGCGGACGAGGGCGAGCGGGCGCGGCGGTCGGATTACCTCGCCTTCCAGCTCCGCGAGCTCGACGCCGCCGATCCGCGCCCCGGGGAGCTCGAGGCCCTCGAGGACGAGCGGCGCGTGCTCGCCTCGGCCGAGAAGCTCCGCGACGCCGCGCGCGCCGCGGAGGCGCTCGCCTACGGCGAGGAGGGGAGCGCGTCGGAGCGGGTGGCGCAGGCGGCCCGCGCGCTCGCGGAGGCCGGCCTCCTCGACCGCCGCCTCGAGGCCCCGCTCGCGCTGCTCCGCTCGGCGGCCGTCGAGCTCGAGGAGGCGGGGCGCGAGCTCGGTCGCTACGGCGACTCGGTGGGCGGCGATCCCGAGCGGCTCGCGCTCGTGGAGGACCGGCTCGAGCTGCTCCGCGCCCTCGCGCGGAAGCACGGCGGCTCGCTCGACGCGGCGATTTCCCGGCGGGTGGCGATGCGGGAGGAGCTCTCGCGGGTCTCGGGCGGCGGAGAGCGGCTGCGCGAGGTGGGCGCCGAGATCGAGCTCCGCGGGAAGGAGGCGCTCGCGCTCGCCGCGGAGCTCACGCGGGCGCGCACCGCTGCGGCGCGCGCCTTCGCGGAGGCGGTCCGGCGCGAGCTCGACGGCCTCGCGATGGGTCGGTGCCGCATCGAGGTCGCCCTCCTCCCGCCCGAGATCGGCGTCGAGGTCGGGGGCAAGCTCCTCGGTCCGGCGGGCGCGGAGCGGGCCGAGCTCCGGATCGCGCCGAACCCGGGCGAGCCGCTCCGGCCGCTCGCGCGCACCGCCTCCGGGGGTGAGCTCTCGCGCGTGTTGCTCGCGGTGAAGCGCACGCTGGCCAGGAAGGATCCGGTCTCCACGTACGTGTTCGACGAGGTGGACGCCGGGATCGGCGGAGCGGTGGCCGAGGCGATGGGACGCGTGCTCGCCGACGTCGCGCGAGGGCGGCAGGTCATCTGCGTGACCCACCTACCTCAGGTGGCGGCCTTCGCGGAGCGTCACCACCGGGTGGAGAAGCGCGTCTCCGGCGGCCGGACCGCCACCGCGGTCGCGCTCCTCGAGAGCGACGCGGCCCGTCGGGGGGAGATCGCCCGGATGATGGCGGGGGCGACCGTGACCGACTCCGCGATCGAGCACGCGGGCGCCCTGATCGCGGCGGCCCGGGCGCCCACCCCCGAGCGCGGCCGGCGCGCCGCGCCGGCCCGGGCCGCGGCTCGCCGCGTCAGCGCAGAGGCCCGAGATCGTTAGGCGCGCGGTGCGCCCGGATGCTACGCTCGACGCGTGGTGCAACCGGCCCTGCTCCCCGTCACTGCTCACGGCCTGACCGACGTCGGGCGCCGACGCGACCACAACGAGGACGCCCTGCTGGTCGACGACGACCTCCACCTCTACGTCGTGGCGGATGGGATGGGCGGGCATGCGGGCGGGGGCACGGCCTCGCGCCTCGCGGTCGAGACCATCCAGCGGACGGTCCGGGCGGCGCGGGCCAGGACGCCGGGCGCCTTCAACCCCGGCTCCGCGGAGTCGAGCGCGCTGCCGGGCATCCTTCGTGGCGCGGTCGAGCAGGCCTGCGCGGTGATCTACGCGGCGGCGCAGGCGGACCCGGAGCTCGCGGGGATGGGGACCACCGCCACGGCGGTGCTCGTCGACGGGCGCTCCGCCTTCGTGGCGCACGTGGGCGACAGCCGCTGCTACCTCCTCCGCGAGGGCCGCATCCGCCAGATCTCGGAGGATCACTCGCTCGTCGCCGAGCAGGTGAAGGCCGGCGCGATCACCGCGGACGAGGCGAGGAACAGCCGGTTCAAGAACATCATCACCCGCTCGGTCGGGTTCGAGCGCGAGGTGAAGGTGGACGTCATGGCCTTCGCCCTCGCCCCCCGAGACGCTGTGGTCGTCTGCTGCGATGGGCTCACGAACCTCGTGGACGACCACGAGATCCTCCGGATCGTCACCGAGGCGCCGCTCGCGGAGGCTGCGGCACGGCTCGTCGCCCTGGCGAACGCCCGGGGTGGCGACGACAACATCACCGTGATCGTCCTCCGGACGGGGAACTAGAGCCGGCGCGTGAAGCTCGACGCGGCGCGGCGTCCGCCCCGCTCGCGGCGCTCCGCGCGCGCTCCCGCGATGGGGCACCGGAGGTGAATGTGTAGGCAACACGCGCGCTTGACGCCGAGCGACCCCTCTGCTACCCGTCTGGACGTCTTTCGCGAGCTCCCGAGCACCCGGGGCTGGCGTTCTGGCTCGTCCGTCGCGTCGCTAGCTTGTCGGCGCGGCCAGGCGCGGCCGCGGAGCTCTATCGGGATGGCCGCACCTCCGAAGACGCAGGTCTTCACCGTCATCGTGGTCAGCGACCACTCGCAGGCCGTCCGGAAGTTCCGGGTGCCGCGACGCTGGCTCGTGAACCTCGCCTACGGCGGCGGCGTGGTCGCGCTCGTCGCGCTCGTCGTCGTCGGGCACTACTTCGCCCTCCTGGGGTCCGCGTCCGAGAACGCCGTCCTGAAGGAGGAGAACGCGCAGCTGCGCTCGCAGATCCTGCTCGTGCAGGAGAAGGTGGCGCACATCTCGGCGACGCTCGACCGCGTCGAGCGGTTCGACGCGAAGCTCCGCACCGCCGTCACGCAGCTCCAGGATCCCGAGCGGAACCTCGCCATCGGCCCGGTGGGCAACACGGACGCCGAGGCGCAGATCCCGGGGCCCGCTCCCGCCGCTGAGGCGAGCCTCACGGCGCTTCCGGGCAAGCTCTCCTCGCTGGAGGGCGAGGCGTCGCGGCAGGAGCAGAGCCTGCGCGAGCTGCAGGAGTACTTCGACGACCAGCGCTCCCTGCTCGCGTCGACGCCGTCGATCTGGCCGGCGCGCGGGTGGGTGACCTCCGACTTCGGGACGCGCCTCGACCCGTGGACCGCCGAGCGGCGCATGCACCACGGGCTCGACATCGCGACGCCGCACGGCCAGCCCGTCTACACGCCCTCCGACGGCACGGTGGTGTTCGCCGGCACCGAGGGGAGCTACGGCAAGGTCCTCGTCATCGACCACGGCTACGGCGTGAAGACGCGCTACGGCCACCTGTCCGAGATCTTCGTGCGGATGGGGTCGCACGTCCGGCGCGGGGACAAGGTCGCCGCGGTCGGGAACACCGGCCGCTCGACGGGCACGCACCTCCACTACGAGGTGCGGGTGAACGGGATCCCGGAGAACCCCCGCAAGTTCATCCTCGAGTGAGCGGCGTCGTCCGGCGCTCGCGCCGTAGCGCTGCGAGCAGCGCTGGTCAGCGGCCGCGCAGGAGCTCCGCCGGGATCCGCCGCGGGTCGAGCCGGGCATAGCCTGCGAACAGCGCCCCCGCGAGCGTGGTCTCGCGCTCGCCGTCGCGGGCCCGCCTCGCCTTCTCGCGGAGCGCGGTGTTGAGGACGCGGTCCCCGTCCGCCGGCTCCAGGGGACGATCGGGCGTCAGCACCCCGCGCACGACCTCGCGGCCGCCGCGGTGAAGGAAGACGACCGTGCCGTGCTCGACGCGCTCCACGACGCCGACGTGCGTGAAGCGGTCGTCTCGGGCGGCGTTGCGGTTCCGGTCGTAGGTGTCGTGGAAGAAGACCAGGTCGCCGGGGGCGGGCCACGCACCTCCTCCGCCGAAGACGGTGCCGTACCGTTCCATCGCACGAAAGAGCCCCGCCACCCCCGAGCGCTCCGCCGGCGCCGCCGCCGCGACGAGGCGGACGAGGGGCACGCCCTCGGCCATGTAGACCGCCTCCACGAACCCCGAGCAGTCGGCGTTCAGGCGCGCTCCCCCCACCTCGAAGCGCCCGGAGTGGCCGACGAGGGAGGCGGCGCGCGACGCGAGGCGGTCTGGCAGGTCGCCGCCGGCGAAGGGGTCCCTGCCCGCGCGGCCGGGGCCGGCGCAGGCGGCGAGCGCCAGGAGGACGAGCGCGGCCGAGCGTGCAGGCGCCACCCCTCGAAGATACCCCAAGCGCCCGGAACTTCCCCCGTTTGACATCCTATGGCGCGTCGTTACCTAACGGGGTAAGACGGGGCGCCCGCCTGTCGCCGAGCAGCGATCCGGCGGGCCCCCGTCTCTTTTGCTCGAGGGCCCCCGTGGTCAACTACGTCCTGAAGAAGATGCTCGGCACGAAGAACGACCGTGAGCTGAAGAAGCTCCGGCCGCTCGTCGCACGCGTGAACGAGCTCGAGCCGCGGATGAAGGCGCTCTCCGACGCCGACTTCCCGCGGCTCACCGCCGAGTGGAAGCAGCAGGTCCGCGAGAAGGGACGGCCGCTCGACGAGCTGATGCCGGAGGCGTTCGCGCTGGTCCGCGAGGCGGGCGTGCGCGCGCTCGGGATGCGCCACTTCGACGTGCAGCTCATCGGCGGCGCGGTGCTGCACTCCGGGCGCATCGCCGAGATGAAGACCGGCGAGGGGAAGACCCTCGTCGCGACGCTGCCCAGCGTGCTGAACGCGATCTCCGGCCGCGGGGTCCACGTCGTCACGGTGAACGACTACCTGGCCCGTCGAGACTCCGAGTGGATGGGCCGCCTGTACCGGTTCTGCGGCCTCACGACCGGCGTCATCGTCCACGGGCTCACCGACGCCGAGCGGCAGGCGGCGTACCACTCGGACATCGCCTACGGGCAGAACAACGAGTTCGGGTTCGACTACCTCCGCGACAACATGAAGTTCCGCCTGCAGGACTACGTGCAGGGGGAGCTCAACTTCGCGATCGTCGACGAGGTGGACTCGATCCTCATCGACGAGGCCCGCACCCCGCTCATCATCTCGGGCCCGTCCGACGAGTCGTCGGATCTGTACTACCGGGTGAACCAGGTCATCCCCTCGATGATCCGGGACCAGGACTTCACGGTCGACGAGAAGAGCCGGACGATCGTGATGAGCGACTCCGGCGTCGAGAAGATGGAGAAGAAGCTCGGGGTCCAGAACCTCTACGACCCGAACGCCATCGAGACGCTGCACCACGTCGAGCAGGCGCTCCGCGCCCACCACCTGTACCGGAACGAGGTCGACTACGTCGTCAAGAACGGCGAGGTCCTCATCGTGGACGAGTTCACCGGCCGGCTCATGCCGGGCCGGCGCTGGTCGGACGGCCTGCACCAGGCGGTCGAGGCGAAGGAGGGGGTGAAGATCGAGGCGGAGAACCAGACCCTCGCCACGATCTCCTTCCAGAACTACTTCCGCATGTACTCGAAGCTCGCGGGCATGACCGGCACCGCGGACACCGAGGCCGAGGAGTTCGCGAAGACCTACAACCTCGACGTCGTCGTCGTCCCCACGAACAAGAAGAACGTCCGCAAGGACTCGGAGGACGTCGTCTACAAGACGGAGGGCGAGAAGTTCAACGCCCTCTGCGACGAGATCGAGGGGCGGCACAAGAAGGGCCAGCCGGTCCTCGTCGGCACGGTGTCGGTGGCGAAGAGCGAGGTCGTGGCGACGCTGCTGAAGCGCCGCGGTGTCCCGCACAACGTCCTCAACGCGAAGCACCACCAGCGCGAGGCCGAGATCGTCGCCCAGGCCGGCCGCAAGGGCGCGGTCACGATCTCCACCAACATGGCGGGCCGCGGCACCGACATCATCCTCGGCGGGAACGCCGACATGATGGCGAAGCACGAGGTGGGGCTGGAGCCGGACCTGCCGATGGACGGCGAGACGGAGGAGTCCTTCCTCGCGCGGCGCGCCGACTGGGCGCGGCGCCTCGCCGAGACCACCGAGCGCCTCCACCAGCAGACCGGGACGGAGCACGAGGAGGTCGTCGGGCTCGGGGGCCTGCACATCGTCGGCACCGAGCGGCACGAGTCTCGCCGCATCGACAACCAGCTCCGCGGCCGCGCCGGCCGCCAGGGCGACCCCGGCTCGTCGATCTTCTACCTGTCCCTCGAGGACGAGCTCATGCGCATCTTCGGATCCGAGCGGATCCAGGGGCTCATGAGCCGCATGGGCATGAAGGACGGGGAGCAGATCGAGCACCCGTGGCTCACGAAGGCCATCGAGGGCGCGCAGAAGAAGGTCGAGGCGCACAACTTCGACATCCGGAAGAACCTGCTCGAGTACGACGACGTCATGAACCAGCAGCGCCGCTCGATCTACGGGCTGCGCCGCAGGGTCCTCGGCTTCGGGGCGGGCATCCCGGTGGTGGAGTTCGACGAGGACCCGAAGACCAAGAAGAAGACGCGCCGCGAGCAGGTCTTCACCTGGGTTGACCAGCGCGAGCACATGCTCGATCTCGTCGAGGACCTCGTGCTGGACATGGTCGGCGCGAGCTGCCCGAACCGCGTCTCCGACTGGAACCTCGACGGGCTCTCCGCGATGGTGAAGGAGCAGTTCGGCGTCGACATGAAGTTCGCGCTGCCCACCGGCAAGGCCGCCGAGGCGCGCCGCGAGATCGAGGAGCAGGTCTACGCGGTGGTCGAGAAGGCCTACCGGCAGAAGGAGGCCGAGCTCGGGACCGACGCCGACGGCGTCGCGGTGCTGCGCCGCTACGAGCAGTGGCTGTACCTGCAGGCCATCGACCAGCAGTGGAAGGACCACCTGCTCTCGATGGACCACCTGCGCCAGGGCATCGGCCTGCGTGGCTACGGGCAGAAGGACCCGAAGCAGGAGTACAAGAAGGAAGGCTACGAGATGTTCGTGCAGATGACCTGGCGCGTGAAGAGCGCCGTCATCGGCAACCTCCTCCGCCTCCAGCTCGTGCGCCAGGAGAGCGCCGAGGAGATCGAGCAGAAGCGGCTCGCCGCCCAGCGCCGGGCGATGCAGCGGATCACCGAGACGCACGCCGAGGCGGGCGAGGGCGGCGACGGCGAGGAGAAGCCGCGCGCGAAGCAGGAGACCGTCGTCCGCACGCAGCCCAAGGTCGGCCGGAACGACCCGTGCCCCTGCGGCTCGGGCAAGAAGTACAAGAAGTGCCACGGCGCGACCGAGGCTGCCGTCTAACGGGGGACT
>NZ_JALCYX010000091.1:0-14938 GCF_022690695.1 Anaeromyxobacter sp. SG17 | reverse complement strand
GCCCCGCCCCGCCGCACCGCCGCCGCGCCGCGCCGCGCCGCCGCCCGGCCCGCTCGCGGGGGCGACGCGCGGGTCCGCTCCGGCCTCGACGTGCTCGCGCGCAGCCGGTTCCGGCAGCTCCGGGGCCGGCGCGTCGGGCTCGTGTGCAACCCCACCGCGGTCACGGCCGAGCTCGTCCACGCCGCGGACCTCCTCCACGGCGCGCCGGGCGTCGAGCTCGCCGCCCTGTTCGGACCCGAGCACGGCGTCCGCGGCGACGCGCAGTACATGGCGGCCGTGGGCGGCGAGCGCGACGCGCGCACGGGGGTGGCGGTCCACTCGCTCTACGGCGAGACGACGAGCTCGCTCAAGCCCTCGCCGGAGGCGCTCGAGGGGCTCGACGCGCTCGTGTTCGACATCCAGGACGTGGGCGCCCGCTACTACACGTACCAGGCGACCATGATGCTCTGCATGGAGGCGGCGGCCGACGGGCGCGTGCCGTTCGTCGTCCTCGACCGCCCCAACCCGATCGGCGGCGTCCTCGTCGAAGGGCCGCGGCTCGCCCCGGGCTTCGAGAGCTTCTGCGGCCTGCACGATCTCGCGCCGCGCCACGGCATGACGATCGGCGAGCTGGCGCTCCTGTTCCGCGCCGAGCGGAAGCTCGACCTCGATCTCGAGATCGTCGCCTGCGAGGGTTGGCGGCGCGGCGTGGAGTTCCGCGAGACCGGACTGCCGTGGGTGTTCCCGTCGCCGAACATGCCGACGCCGGAGACCGCGCTCGTCTACCCCGGGATGTGCCTCCTCGAGGGCACGAACCTCTCCGAGGCGCGCGGCACGACCCGTCCGTTCGAGCTGTTCGGCGCGCCGTGGCTCGACGCGCACCGGCTCGCCGAGGACCTCGCGCGCGAGCGCCTCCCCGGCGTCCGCTTCAGGCCGGCGAGCTTCGTCCCGACCTGGGACAAGCACGCGGGGGTCCGCTGCCACGGCGTCGAGCTGTTCGTGACCGACGCCGCGCGCTTCCAGGCGTTCCGGGCCGGGCTCGCCTGCGTGCTCCACGCGCGGGCGCAGGACCCGGCGCGGTTCGCCTGGCGCACCGAGCCCTACGAGTTCGTCGCCGACGTGCCCGCGTTCGACCTGCTCTGCGGGTCCGCGCGCGAGCGCGAGGGCCTCGAGGCGGGCGCCACCGTCGCGGAGCTCGCGCGCGCGTACGCCCCCGAGGAGCGGGCGTTCGCGCGCCGCCGCGCGGCCTACCTCCGCTACGCGGGCTGAGGTAGGCTCCGCTGCCGGGACGGAGGGACGGGCGAGGAGGGTGACTTGAGGATCGGGCTCGCGAGCGACACGCACGGAAACCTCGACGCGCTCCTCCGCGCCTTCGAGCGCTTCGAGCGCGCCGACGCCGATCAGGTGTTCTTCCTCGGCGGGCGCCACTCCGACGTGGACGGCGTCCTCGCCCGGCGCCGCCGCGGGACGCCCGACCCGCTCGCCGCGCGCATCGTGCGCGTCGCGAGCCGCGCCTGCCCGGAGGCGGCGAGCGGCGAGGCGCCCACGACGCACGTCGACCTCGTCGAGGGCCGCATCTGCTGCCTCGTGCACGACAAGGCGGACCTCTCCCGCGACGACATCGCGAACGCCTCGATGTTCTTCCACGGGAACAGCGCGCGCGCCGCGATCGTGCAGATCGGCCCGCGCTGCTTCGTGACCCCGGGGCACCTGCGCGGCGAGGCCCCCGCGGACGCGCCTCCCACGTTCGGCCTGGTCGAGCTCAGCGATCGCGAGGTCGTCCTCACGGTCTACTCGGCGGACGGCGCGGAGCTGCGCACGGAGCGCTGCGCCCCGGCGGCGCAGGGCCGGATGTCGGTGAAGTGATGGCGCGGCGGCCGCCGGGCGGGGCGCGGGCGCGCGCGGGCGAGGGCAGGGCGGTCGCGATCCTCGGCGGCTCGTTCAACCCGCCCCACGTCGCGCACCTCATGGCCGCCTACTGGGCGCTCGCGACGCAGGACGTCTCGGAGGTCTGGCTCCTCCCCGCGTTCCGCCACCCCTTCGGCAAGGCGCTCGCGCCGTTCGAGGACCGCGTCCGCATGTGCGAGCTCGCCGCGCGCGCGATCCGCGGCGTGGGCGTGTGCACCGCCGAGGCCGAGCTCGCGGCCGATCCCCTCGTCGGGAAGACCGCGCGCACGCTCG
Organism: Anaeromyxobacter sp. SG17; assembly: GCF_022690695.1. Taxonomy (NCBI): domain Bacteria; kingdom Pseudomonadati; phylum Myxococcota; class Myxococcia; order Myxococcales; family Anaeromyxobacteraceae; genus Anaeromyxobacter; species Anaeromyxobacter sp. SG17. The sequence goes on along the minus strand of NZ_JALCYX010000091.1, from coordinate 12,778 downwards.
AGCACCTCCAGGCGAAGCACCCCGACCACCGCTTCACGCTGGTCGTCGGCGCGGACATCCTGCCGGACACGGACAAGTGGTACCGCTGGGACCGCGTCCAGGAGCTCGCCCGCGTCGTGGTCGTCGGGCGCGAGGGCTACCCGCCGGTCGCAGGCGCGCCGACGCTGCCGGCCATCTCGTCCACGCTCGTCCGCGAGCGGATCGCGCGCGGCGAGGACGTGTCCGGCCTCGTGGCGAGGAGCGTGCGGGAGTACGTCGAGCGGACCGGATTGTACCGTTGAGGAAGCGGGGGACGACGGCTTCACCTCGTCCGCGATCCCGCGCTCCGATGGACACCGAACGGCCCCGGCAGCGGCACGAGGGGGCGCGTCGCCCGCCCGGCGTGCGGCGCGACGGGTTCCGACCGCTCGTGGCGCCCGCTCGCCCTCATCCGGCCTGGGCCGGGGGCGGGTCGACGGGAGGCGGTCGCGTCGAGGTCGGCGTGGCGCCCCGCCACGGCAGGGCGGGGACGCGCACCTCGCCCGATCGGCTGCGGGATCCCGGCTCCTCGCGCAGGAGCTGCAGCGCGCGGAGGCGAAGGTGTCCGCCGACGCGGGACAAAAGCGGCTCCAGCTGCGGCCGCGGATCGCACGCGAGGCGCCACAGGAGCGCGGCGAGCTCCTCGCCGCTCAGGTGATCGCGCTCTCGCGACCACCACTCGGCGATCTGCATCATCGGGCAGCGCGCGAGGCTGGCCTCGACGTCCTGCGTCCGGCCCTCGAGGAGGTGCTCGACCGCCTCCGCGAGGGCGCAGGGCACGGTGCATCCCACGAGCAGGCGCACGCGCAGCGCGTCCTCTCGGTCTCCCGCGTGCTCTCGGTGGTCGATCCGCTCGAGGACGTGCTCCACGTCCTCCCGGCGGAGGAGCACGCCGGTGGCGAGGGCGAGGTCCGCCGGATCCACCTCCCAGATGCGGCGCGACGCATTCGGGCGCGGGGACCGACCCCCTTGCCCGGCGGACCCGGCCGTGGCGGCGCCCTCCCGCTGCGCCTCGCGGAGCAGGGCGCGGGCGGGAGAGCTCGAGCGGCCCTCACCGATAATGAGATTCATTCTCATGATGGTGACGATACGCCCGGCGCAGACGGGAGTCAATCGTCGCCCCCCCGAGGCGGCGGCCCATCGATTCAATCGCGACGGCGGCTCACGCTGGCTGGCCGCGCCGGTCAGACTCCTCCGCTGCTCGGTCGTCGTGACCCCGGCTCGCGGCGCCATCGCACGGCTCGTGACGCGACCCGATCGACGGCTCCGCGCTCGCGCGCCAGGGCCGCGAGCCACCCCGCCGCCGCTCCACCGGCGACGAGAGGACGCCTCCGACCTCGAGGCCCGGCGCGCCCGGAGGCGGGGCGGTGTTCACGCCTGGAGTGTTGCGGCGGGCCGGCGCGCGGTCAAACTCCGTCCATGCCCGAGTCCCTCCGCACGCGCCTGCAGCGGTACGGCTTCAACCTCTTCCCCGCCTACCGCGGGACGGGCGCGCGGGTGGCGTTCATCGCGCACGACTGGCGGGAGGTGCGGGTGGAGCTCCCGCTCTCGCGCCGGACGCGCAACTACGTGGGGACGATCTTCGGGGGGTCGATGTACGGGGCGGTCGACCCCGTCTACATGCTGATGCTCATCCGCTGCCTGGGCGCGGGCCACGTCGTCTGGGACAAGGCGGCCACGATCCGCTTCCTCCGGCCGGGACGGTCGACGCTGCGCGCGACGTTCAGGCTGCCGGTCGAGGAGACCGACGCGATCCGGGGCGCGCTCGAGACGGAGCGCTCGGTGGACCGGGTCTACAGGGTCGAGCTCGTGGACGGGCAGGGGACCGTCTGCGCGGAGGTGGAGAAGACCGTCTACGTGCGGCGGCGCGCGGGCGGCGGCGGAGGCGGGGCCGGGGCGCTGACGGTCAGCGGCGCGGCGCGCGCGAGATCCTGAGCGCGCCGCTGCCGGCGTCCACGAGCGCGACGTCGCCCGGCGCGAGCTCGCCGGCGAGGATCTTCTCGGCGAGCGGCGCCTCGACGTGCCGCTGGATGGCGCCGCGCATCGGGCGCGCGCCGAGCGCGGCGTCGAAGCCGCCGTTCTCGACGAGGAACGCGATCGCCTCGTCGGTCGCCGCGAAGCGGATCTTCCGCTCCGCCTCGAGCCGGCGGGAGGAGTCGGCGAGCAGGAGCCGCGCGACCTCGGCCACGTCGGCGCGCGAGAGCGCCGAGAACGAGACGCGCTCGTCGAGCCGGTTCCAGAGCTCCGCCGGCACGGCGCCGCGGGCGGCCTGGAGGACGCGGTCCTCGCGGGGGAGGACGCGCTCGGCGGCGCCGAACCCCATCGCGCCGGCGGAGGTGCGCGTCGCCTCCTCGGCGCCGAGGTTCGAGGTGAGGATGACGACGGTGTTCGAGAAGTCGACCTGGCGGCCGCGGCCGTCGGTGAGCCGCCCCTCCTCGAGGATCTGCAGGAGCAGCATCTGCACGTCGCGGTGCGCCTTCTCGATCTCGTCGAGCACGACGACCGAGGCCGGCCTGCGGCGGACGGCGTCGGTGAGCTGGCCGCCCTCGCCGTAGCCGACGTACCCGGGCGCGGCGCCCACGAGCCGGGCGACCCCGGTGGTCTCGGCGCACTCGCTCATGTCGAGCTGGACGAGCGCGTCGCGCGCCCCGTAGAGCGCGTCGGCGAGGGCGCGGGCGAGCTCGGTCTTCCCGACGCCGGTCGGTCCGAGGAAGAGGAACGAGCCCATGGGCCGGCGGGTCGCGAAGCCCGCGAAGTTCCGCTTCAGCACCGCCGCGACGCGAGCGATGGCGGCTGCGTGGCCGACCACCCGCGCGCGGAGGGCCGCCTCGAGCCCGAGGATCCGCTCGCGGTCGGAGGCGAGCAGCCGCGACTCGGGGATGCCCGCCATCTTCGCGACGGTGCGGGCGACGTCCGCGGCGTCCACCTCGGCCGCGCCCGCGCGCGAGGCGCGGGAGCCAGCGAGGTCGAGCGCGGCGACCGCCTTGTCGGGCAGGAAGCGATCCGTGACGTAGCGCGCCGAGAGCGAGGCGGCCGCCTCGAGCGCGCCCTCCGCGAAGCGCACGCGGTGGTGCTTCTCGTAGCGCGGCGCGAGCCCGCGCAGGATCGTGACCGTGTCGGCGATGGACGGCTCGCGCACGAGCACCGGCGTGAAGCGGCGCTCGAGCGCGGGGTCCTTCTCGATGTGCTGGCGGTACTCGTCGTGGGTGGTGGCCCCGATGCAGGGGAACTCGCCGCGCCCGAGCGCCGCCTTGAGCTCGTTCGCCGCGTCCTGCGGCCCCTCGCCCGTCGCGCCCGCGCCCATGAGCGTGTGGATCTCGTCGATGAAGACGACCACCCGGCCCGCCGCGCGGCGCACCTCCTCCTGGATCCCGAGGAGCTTCTCCGAGAACGCGCCGCGGAGCTGCGTCCCGGCCACCACGCTCGCCATGTCGATCTCGACGACCACGCGGTCGCGCGCGCTCGCGAGCAGCCGCTGCGCGATCCCCTCGACGATGGCCGTCTTGCCGACGCCGGGCTCGCCGACGAGGAGCGGGTTGTTCGTGCGGCGCTTGCCGAGGACGTCGATCGCCTCCTCGACCTCCTGCTCGCGGCCGACGAGCGGATCGAGCCGCCCCGAGGCGGCGAGCTCGGTCAGGTTCCGCCCGAGCTGCGCGAGCCAGGGGAACTCCTTGGGGTCGAGGGCGTGGGGGGAGCGGCGGGCGCGGGGAGCGGAGGGGGCACGGCTCGAGGTCGAGGTCTGGGTCGAGGTCGAGGTCGGGGTGGTGGGGGTCGAGGTCGGGGCGGGGGTCGAGGCGGACGTCGGGGTCGCGTTCCCGAGGGCCTGCTCGAGGTCGGCCTCGAGCTCGCCGTCTCGCCTCGGATCCGCCGTCCGGCCGCGCGCCTCGCTCCGCCGCGGCGGGACGACCGGCTGCGCCGGGCGCACCTGCACCGGCTGCAGCTCGCGGAGCCGGCGGGGCATGCGCGCAGTGAAGTAGGAGAGGGCGACGTTCCGCAGGGTCGAGAGCTGGAGCCCGCACGCGCCGAGGAGCTGGTGGGCGGCGCTCGCGCGGACCCGGCCCATGGCGATGAGGAGGTGCAGGCAGTCGACCTCCTCCGCGCCGACCGACTCCGCGACCTCGCGCGACCGCTCGCGCAGGTCGCGCAGGACGCCCTCCGCCTCCTTGGGCTTCCCGGTCATCGCCGCGAGGATCCGGTCCTCGTCGATGCCGCGCTCCTTGAGGAGGATCTCCGCCCGGTTCGGGACGGTGAAGAAGGCGAGGAGCTGGTGAGCGCTGGTGAGCTTCTGGTTGACGCTCGCCGCGATGTCCGCGGCCTCGGCGACGACCTGCGCCAGCTCCATCGACTCGATGACCGGGGGCATTCGAGGGGACGATGCGATATCGTCCGGAAGGGGTCAATTTTCCCGCCGATCCGCTATGTTTCACCGGCATGCGCCGCCTCCTCGCCACCGCCGTCCTGCTCCTCGCCGCCTGCCGCACCGCGGCCCCGCCCGCGCTCGTCACCGAGCGCCAGCCCCCGCTCGTCGCGATCCCCCCGTCGCCCAAGGTCCCCGAGCCGCGCATCGCGCTCGTCCTCGGCGGAGGCGCCGCGCGCGGCTTCGCCCACATCGGCGTGATCCGCGTCCTCGAGCAGGAGCGCATCCCGGTGGACCTCGTCGTCGGGACGAGCGTCGGGAGCCTCATCGGCGCGCTCTACGCGAGCCACAAGGACAGCTTCGAGCTCGAGTGGACCGCGTTCAGGCTGGAGCGGGACGACCTCTTCGACTTCGGCCTCGTGAACGCCGTCGTCGGGATGGGCTACGCGAAGGGCGAGAAGCTCGAGCGGTTCGTCCGCGAGAGCGTGAAGCAGCGGGATATCGAGCAGCTCCGCGTCCCCTTCGCGGCCGTGGCCGCCGACCTGAACTGGGGCCAGACCGTGGTGCTCGACAAGGGCTCCGTGGCGCGCGCGGTGCGGGCGTCCTCGGCCATCCCCGGCGTGTTCGAGCCGGTGGAGCACCAGGGCAAGCTCCTCGTGGACGGCGGCGTCGTGGACAACATCCCCATCGACGTGGCGAAGGCGAAGGGAGCGGACCTCGTCATCGCGGTGGACATCGGGGCCGACGTCGGGAACACGAACATCAAGAACGTCGTGGACGTCATCCTCCAGGCGTCCGACATCATGTTCGCCGTGAACGTCGGGTTCCGGCGGCAGGGCGCGGACGTGCTCGTCCAGCCGAAGGTGGGCGGCGTGGGCATGCTCGACTTCACGAAGAAGAAGGACTGCATGCTCGCCGGCATCCAGGCCGGGCGCGAGGCGGTGCCGCGCATCCGCGCCGCGATCGACGCGTGGAAGGCGCGCAAGGCGCTCGAGGCGCGGCCGCGCGGCTGACCCAGGCGGACTCGCCGTCGCACCCCCTGGCGGCTCCCCTTCCCGGAGCAGCGCCCGCGCGACCGGTCGAGCGTAGGCTCGACGCGGGAGGTGCGCCATGTCCGAGAACACGCCGCTGCCGCCGCCGCGGGACCTGCTCGTCCGCGCCGCCGATCGCGCCCGGCTCCAGGAAGAGGCCGCCCGTCACCCCTGGAACCCGAGGTCTGAGATCCACGGCTACATGCTCGGCCGGAAGACCGGGCTCACCCGCATCGGCGTGAACCTGCTGCGCGTCCCCGCCGGCAAGGAGTCTTTCGTCTTCCATCGCCACCTGCGGGAGGAGGAGTTCGCCTTCGTCCTGTCCGGCAAGGGCGTGGTGGACATCGGCGACGAGACGTTCGAGATCGGCCCGGGCGACTTCCTCGGCTTCCCGGCGGGCAGCCACCCGCACAATCTCCGCAACACCGGCGCCGAGGACCTCGTCTACCTCTCGGGCGGCGAGAACCGTCAGGCGGACTTCGCGGAGTTCCCGCGCGACGGGAAGGTCATGGTCCGGATCGGGCGGGACGTGACGATCTACCCCTCCGCGCTCGGCGAGCCGTTCTGGCCGGCGACGCCGGCGGCCGAGGGCGAGTGACGGCGTCCCGAGCGCCGGAGCGGGCGCGCTCGCGCGAGGGGGACGCGGCGCGGCGCTGGATCGCGCGCCGCGGCGCGGGTTAAGTACCGGCCCCATGCCCGCGCCCATGCGCTTCGACGCCCGCTACTACCGCCGGTTCTACGGCGGGCCAGGAAAGACCCACTCCGCGAGCGAGATCGCGCGCCTGGCGGCGGGCGTGGACGGCCTCGCCGCGTGGCTCGGCGTGGAGCTCCGCTCCGTGCTCGACGTGGGCGCCGGGACGGGGCTGTGGCGCAGCTGGTTCCGCCGCCACCGGCCCGAGGTGAGGTACCGGTCCATCGAGGTCTCGCCGTACGCCTGCGAGCGCTACGGCCACGAGCTGCGCGACATCTCCCGCTGGCGCGCCCGGGAGCGGTTCGACCTCGTCGTCTGCCACAGCGTGCTGCAGTACCTCGACGACGCGGCGGCCGAGCGCGCGCTCGACAACATCGGCCGCATGTCCCGCGGGCTGCTCTACCTCGAGGCCGTCACGCGGAGCGACCTCCCGATCCTGGACCTCGAGAAGTCGGACACGCAGATCCACGTGCGGAGCGGGGCCTGGTACCGCAGCCGGCTCGGGCGCCACTTCTTCCAGGTCGGCGCGGGGCTGTGGGGCTCGCGGAGGAGCCCCATCCAGCTGTTCGACCTCGAGGGGCCGGGCGCGCTCGAGAGCCGCCGCTAGGCCCGAGCCCGTATGGCGAGCTTCGCTCGCCGGGGCGGGGCCCGCAGGGAGGGGCCCCGTCGCGAAGCGACGGGGAGGGACGCGAGTCCCTCCCGGCGGGGAACGGTCGCGAACCCGCGAAGCGGGCGCGACCGTTCACGGGCCCCGCCCCCGTCAGATCAATCCAGCCCGCGCGCCCACAGCTCGTCCTCGTCGAGGCCGAGGAAGTGCCCGACCTCATGGACGAGCGTCACGCCGATCTCCTCGATGAGCTCGTCGCGGCTGCGCGCGAACCGCTCGAGGTTCTTCTGGAAGAGCACGATGGCCGAGGGCAGGTGGCTCCAGGGATCCATCGAGACCTTCTGGCCGTAGGGCGCGCCGCGGAAGAGGCCGAGGATGGCGGGCGAGAGGGGCGGGTCGGAGGCGCGGAGGTCGTCGTCGGCGGGGAGGTCCTCGACCGTGATCGCGACGTTCGAGAGGTAGCGCCGGACCTGCTCCGGGATCGAGGCGAGCGCGGCCTCGACCGCCTCGTCGAACGCGCGCGGCGAGAGCGCGATCGGCTCGGGGAAGCCCTCCGGGTCGAGCCTCCGCGCGCGGGCGAACCGGCGCCGCGCCTCGTCGGGCGCGCCCTGCCGCTCGGCGACGAGGCCGAGGTGGTGCTGCGTCCAGGGCTCGTCCGGATCGAGGGCCTCTGCTCGGAGGAGCGCGGCGCGCGCCTCGTCGAACCGGCAGAGCTCGTACAGCGCGAACCCCTGCTCGACCTTCACCTCGATCGCGTCGGGGAGCGCCGCCTCCGCCTCGGCCAGCTTCTCGAGCGCCGCGCGCGACTCGCCGAGCTGACTCAGCCCCGCGCCCTCGAGCCAGGCGAACTCGCCCACCAGCGCGGCCTCGCCCGCCTTCCGCGCGAGCCGCGCTCCCCGCCGGGCGAGCTCGAGGCCGCGCTCGACGCGGGCGCGGTCGCCGTCGTCCTCGCCGCCGCCGTTCACGTGGAAGTCGGCCGCGCCGAGGAGCAGGTCGAGGTCGTCCTTGCCCACCGCGAGCGCCGCCTCGTACGCCTCGCGGGCGTCCTCCGCGCGCCCGAGCTCCGCGAGGGCGGCGGCGCGGTACTGCAGCGCGGCGACCGACCGCGGCGACGCGCGCAGCGCCTCCTCGGCGCGCGCGAGGGCGTCCTCGAAGCGGCCGTCCTCGAAGGCGTCGCCGGCGGCCTCGACGAGCGCCTCCCCGGGATCCGGGCGGGCAGGGGACATGTCAGCGCTCCTCTCGGCGGTGGCTCACGGGCGCGGCAGTAACGGCCGGGCGGCCGCCTGTCAAACCGGGATCCCCCGCGTGGGGATGGCGCGTGTTCACCCGGAGAGCGGTCGACGACGGGGCCCGGGAGCCCGCTTGACCGAGGTCCGCTCACGGTTATCTTAGCGGCCGCCCGGGGCGACTGCCAGCGCGCAGACCGGGTGAATTCAGCGAAACCACACGGATTTTCGACAAAGGAGCCTTCGCCCATGCCGGCCAAGGAGATCGCATTCCACCAGGGGGCCCGCGAGGCCATCCTCCGCGGCGTCCAGACGCTCGCCGAGGCGGTCGCGGTGACGCTCGGCCCGAAGGGCCGCAACGTCGTCATCGAGAAGAGCTTCGGCTCTCCGACCATCACCAAGGACGGCGTCACCGTCGCGAAGGAGATCGAGGTCGAGCCCAAGTTCGAGAACATGGGCGCGCAGATGGTCCGCGAGGTCGCGTCCCAGACCTCCGACAAGGCGGGCGACGGCACCACCACCGCGACCGTGCTCGCGCGCGCGATCTACGAGGAGGGCCTGAAGCTCGTCGCCGCCGGCCACAACCCCATGGATCTGAAGCGCGGCATCGACCGCGCCGTCGAGGTCATCGTCGCCGAGCTCAAGAAGCTCTCGAAGCCCACGCAGGGCAAGAAGGACATCGCCCAGGTCGGCACCATCTCGGCGAACGGGGACGAGACGATCGGCAACATCATCGCGGAGGCGATGGAGAAGGTGGGCAAGGAGGGCGTCATCACCGTCGAGGAGGCGAAGGGCCTCGAGACGACGCTCGAGGTGGTCGAGGGCATGCAGTTCGACCGCGGCTACGCCTCGCCCTACTTCGTCACGAACCCGGATCGCATGGAGGCCGTGCTCGAGGACCCGTACATCCTCATCACCGAGAAGAAGATCTCGGCGATGGCGGACCTCATCCCCGTGCTGGAGCAGGTCGCCCGCTCCGGCAAGCCGCTCCTCATCGTCGCCGAGGACGTCGAGGGCGAGGCGCTCGCGACGCTCGTCGTGAACAAGCTGCGCGGCACGCTGCACGTGGCCGCGGTGAAGGCGCCCGGCTTCGGCGATCGCCGCAAGGAGATGCTGAAGGACATCGCGACGCTCACCGGGGGCAACGTCGTGGCCGAGGAGCTCGGCATCAAGCTCGAGCAGCTCGGGCTCAAGGACCTCGGGCGGGCGAAGCGCATCACGATCGACAAGGACAACACCACGATCGTGGACGGCGAGGGGAAGCGCGCGGACATCGAGGCGCGCATCAAGCAGATCCGCGCGCAGATCGAGGAGACCACCTCCGACTACGACCGCGAGAAGCTCCAGGAGCGGCTCGCGAAGCTCGTCGGTGGCGTGGCGGTGATCAACGTCGGCGCGGCGACCGAGACGGAGATGAAGGAGAAGAAGGCCCGCGTCGAGGACGCGCTGCACGCGACCCGCGCGGCCGTCGAGGAGGGCATCGTCCCCGGCGGCGGCGTCGCGTACCTCCGCTCGCTCCAGGCGCTGAAGAAGCTCAGCGTCCCCGAGGGCGATCAGCGCTTCGGCGTGGCCATCGTCCAGAAGGCGCTCGAGTACCCGGCCCGCCGCATCGCCGAGAACGCCGGCTGGGACGGCGCCGTGGTGGTCGCGAAGATCAACGACGGCAAGGGCGCCCACGGCTTCAACGCGGCGACCGAGGTGTTCGAGGACCTCGTGAAGGCGGGCGTCATCGACCCGACCAAGGTCTCCCGCACCGCCCTCCAGAACGCCTCGTCGGTCGCGAGCCTGCTCCTCACGACCGAGGCGATGGTGGCCGAGAAGCCCAAGAAGAAGTCCGCGGCCGCGCCCGGGGGCGGGATGGGTGGGATGGAGGACATGGATTATTAAAGCTGCCGCAACCTCGCGGATTCGCTCGGGTGACGCGCGGCGCATTGACGGTCCGTCACGGACCAGGTATGTACCGCGAATACGGGACGCGGCGTCGGGAGAGAGGCCGCGCCCCGGATGACGAGGGCAACCGTTACTACGCGCTCTGCCGGGCGGAAACTGGGTGTCGTCGTCAGCGGGGCCGAGGGCGAGAGCTCTCGGCCCCGTGTGTTTCTCGGGAGGGCTGCTACGCCCGCTCGCGCTCGCCCGCGGGGACGGGCGGCAGGTCCTTCGAGGCGATGTACACGACGTTCCGGTTCGAGCGCTTCCCGCGGTACATCGCGCGGTCGGCGAGGTCGAGCAGCTCGGCCTTCGCGGACGCGTGCTCCGGGAAGCTCGCGAGGCCGATCGAGGCCGTGACGCGGACGCGCTGCCCCTCGTGGGAGAGGAAGCGGTGGTCCTCGATCGCGCGGCGGATGCGCTCGGCGACCTTGAGCGCGCCGCCCGAGTCGATGCCGGCGAGGATGACGACGTACTCGTCGCCGCCGTAGCGGACGACGACGTCCTCCTCGCGCACGCACGCGCGCAGGACGCGCCCGACCTCGACGAGCAGGCGCGAGCCGGAGAGATGCCCGTGCTGGTCGTTCACGGCCTTGAAGTGGTCGAGGTCCATGAACAGGACCGAGAAGGCCCGCCCGCCGCCGAGCTCGCGCTGGAGCGCCACCTCGAGGTAGCGCGTGTTGTAGAGGTGGGTGAGGTCGTCGAGGTACGCGAGGTGCTCGACCTTGCGCAGGCGGCCGAGGTTCGTGAGCGCGAGGCCGAGGTGGCGCGCGAGGAACGCGGCGCCCTCGGCGCACTCCTCCGAGAGCGGCCCCGTGACGAGCACCGCCGCGGCGCCGAGCACCTCGCCCTCGTCGGCGACGGGGACGCAGACCACGCGGTCGTGCCCGTCCGGCCCGACGCCCTCGGGCGCGCGCACCTCGACCGCGTGCTCGCGCCCGATCCGGGCGAGCGCGGGCCGCGCCGCCTCGAGCACCGCCTCCGCCTCGCGCCGCTCGAGCCCGTGCGCGCCGGCGAGGCTCCAGCCGCCCGCCGCGGGCTCGAGGAGCGCGCAGGCGGGCGTCACGCACTGCGCGGAGAGCGCGGCGAGCGCCATCGGGACGAGCCGGTCGCGGTCGAGCGTGCCCGCGATGCGCTGCCCCGTCTCGAAGAGCCGCAGGTGCTCGCGGAGCGAGCGGTTCTCGGCGAGGACCTCGCGCATGGACAGGCAGCGCTGCACCGCGACCTGGAGCTGCTCGGGCGTCACCGGCTTCACGAGGTAGTCGCTCGCGCCGGCGCGCATCGCGCGGACGGCGGGGTCGACCTTGTCGAGGGCGGTGATGACGATGACGCCGATGCCCGGGTCGAGCTGCTTCGCGGCGTCGAGGAGCTCGAGGCCGTCCTGGGGGCCGGGGAGGATGACGTCGGTGAGGAGGACGTCGAAGCGACGCCGCGCGAGCTGGGCGAGCGCGGTGTCCGCGCCGTCCGCGATCTCGACGTCGTAGCCCGCCGCGCGGAGGTAGTCCGCGTACACGGTGCGCGCGAACCGCTCGTCGTCGACGAGGAGGACGGCGTGTCCCATGGCCCTTCATCGTATCATGAGGCCCGTGCGCTCCCTCGCGTCCGATCGCAAGGCGCTGCTCTTCTCGGCGGGCGGCGTGCGGCTCGCGCTCCGGCTCGCGCACGTGCGCGAGATCCTCGCGGTTCCGCCGGACGCGGGAGAGGTGAGCGTCCGCGGCGAGCCCGTCCCGACCGCGTACGTCTCGACCGTGCTCGGGCTCCCCGCGGGCGGCTCGGGCTTCGCCCTCGTGACCGAGGGGCCGGCGCGCGTCGCGCTGCGCGTCGAGGCGCTGCACGGGATCGTCGACCTCGCCGAGGCGGAGGTCTTCCAGCTCCCGGCGCACACGCCGCTCCCCCAGCCGTCGCCGTTCGCCGGCGCCATCGTGGCGCGCGGCGAGCTCGCCCTCGAGCTCGCCGTCTCGACGCTGGGCTTCGCGCCGCTCGAGCCCGCGGAGGAGCTCCCGCCGCCGCCCGAGGGAGGCCTCTCCGCCGGGACGGAGCGGGAGCTCCGCTTCGCCCGCGGCGGCCGCACCTACGCGGTGCCGCTGTCGATGCTCGTCCAGATCCTCGAGGCGCCGCGCGTCGCGAAGGTCCCGCTCACGCCGCCGTCGCACCGCGGCCTCCTCCACCACGCGCGGGCGCTCCACCCGGTGGTGGACGTGGGCGTCCTCTACGGCGAGCCGCCGTCGGCGGAGGGGCGGACCGTGCTGCTCGTGGACGCCGGGGGCGCCGGTGTGGGCGTCGTCGCCGACCGCGTCGTGGGCGTCGCCGAGGGCGGCGAGGACGTCACGCGGCCGCCCTGGGACGCGGTGTTCGGCATGTAGCCGCGCGGGGCCTCGCGGCGCCGGTGTGCGCACCCGCGGATCGTCGCCAGGAGCCCGTAAAGCCTCGCGAATGTTGACATTCGTACGATCGCGGCGTTACTGGTTACGGTCTTTTCCCCCCCTCCGCTCCCCGGGATCGCCGATGCCCAAGAACCTGCTCCTCGCGGACGACTCCATCACGATCCAGAAGGTCGTGGGCATCACCTTCGCGAACGAGGACTACCAGGTCGTCGCCGTGGGCAACGGGGAGGACGCGATCGCGCGTGCCCGCGAGCTCCGCCCGGACGTCATCCTCGCGGACGTCGTCATGCCGAAGCGGAACGGCTACGAGGTGTGCGAGGCGGTGAAGGCCGACCCGGCGCTCGCGCACATCCCCGTGGTGCTGCTCGCCGGCACGTTCGAGGCGTTCGACGAGGCGCGCGCCCGCAGCGCTCGCGCCGACGGACACGTCGCGAAGCCGTTCGAGAGCCAGGCGCTCATCAACAAGGTCCGGGAGCTCGTGGAGGGCAAGGCGGCGGTCGCGGCCTCGGCGGCCGCCGCGCCGCGCCCGCTCATCCCC
>NZ_JALCYX010000090.1:0-15271 GCF_022690695.1 Anaeromyxobacter sp. SG17 | reverse complement strand
CGCTCGCCATCGAGGCGACGCGCGGGCGGCTCGCGCTCCTCGGCGCGCGCGCCGAGCTCCGCGCGCGCGACGCGCTCTCCGCGGACGCCTGGCCCCCAGCCGACCTCGTCCTCGCGAACCCGCCCTTCCTGCGCCACGAGTCCCTCCCCTCGCGGGAGAAGGCGCGCGCCGCCCGCGCGAGCGGCCTCTCGCGCCAGGCCGATCTGTCCGCCCACTTCGCCGCCGTGGCGCTCCGGCGCGCGCCGGTCGCCGCGCTCGTGTGGCCGCGCGCGCTCGACACCTCCCGCTCGGCCGCGCCGCTCCTCGCGGACGCCCGCACCCGGGGCGGCTTCGTCCTCCGGCTGCGCTCGCGCGCCGCCGGGAGCTTCGCGGCGTCGGTGGACACGCTCCTGTCCGTCTGGTCCGAGGGCGCCGGCGACGCGCGGCCCGCGGAGGCGACGGTACCGCTCGCGGCGCTCGCCCCCGCGGAGCTCGCGGCGCTCGCGCGGGGGAGCTCTTCGCCGCGGCTCCGGCTGGCACCGCGGACGCGGGCGGCGCCCGCGGGCGCGCGCACGCTCGCCGACGTGTGCGACGTCCGCTTCGGCACGAAGTCCGGCTGCAACGCCTTCTTCCAGCTCAGGCCGCTCGGCGGCGGCCGGTTCGACTCGCCGCTCCTCGGCGAGGTCGCGCTCGCGCCCTCGGACGTGGTCCCGCTCCTCGCGTCGCTCAAGGAGGCGCGGGCGCCGGAGCGCGCCGACCCGGGCCGGGTGCTCTTCCGCCCGCTCGAGCCGTCCCGCGCGGCGCGCGCGTACCTGCAGCGCGGTGAGGCCGCGGGCGTCCACCTCCGCCCGACCTGCGCCGGGCGCGCCCCCTGGTGGCGGCTCGTGCCGGGCCGCGGACCCGCGCCCGTGCTCTACCCCGCCAAGGTGGCCGCGCGCGCGTTCGCGTTCCTGAACGCGGAGGGGCTGTGGGAGGACAAGAAGTGGCACGCGCTCTTCCCGCGCGAGCTCCCGCCCTGGCAGGTGGCGCTCGTCCTCGGCGCGACGCCGGTGCGGCTCGCGATCGACGCGGGCGCGCGGCAGCTCACCGGCGCGCAGGCCATCGCCGACGTCGACTGCCGCGTCCTCGCCGCGGCCCCCTTCCCCGCGCCGGCGGCGCTCGCGGCGGTCGAGGCGGAGCTCGCGTCGGTCCGCGCGGCGCTCGCCGTGGCGCCGGTCACGACCGACGTGCGGGTCATGCTCGCGCGGCCGGCGCAGCGGGAGCTCGACGCGATCGTGGGGCGGGCCCTCGGGCTCGAGCGGCCGGCGGTCGAGCGCGCCCGGCGCGAGCTCGCCCTGCGCGTGGAGCGGCGGCTCGCGCACGCGGAGGCGACCCGCAGGGTCATCGGCGCGTGAGCGCGCGAGGGGCCTCGACGCGCGGCCGGCCTCGGAGGAGCGTTCAGCGCCCGGCGGGTCCGCCCTCGGCGGGCCCGCTCGCGGCGGGGAGCTCGTCGCCCTCGGGCGCGCGCGCGACGGACTCCCGCGCGACGCACTCGGAGCAGGTGCCGATGAGCTCGTGGTGGTGGCTCTCGAGCCGGAACCCGTAGCGCGTCGCCACCTCCCGCTGGAGGATCTCGAAGGCCTCGAACTCGAACTCGACCACCTTGCCGCACCGCCCGCAGCGCAGGTGGTCGTGGTGGTGGCGGCCGAAGGTCGTCTCGTAGCTGCGCGTCTCCCCGGCGAGGATGGCGGGCTCCAGGATGCCCGCCTCCGCGAGGAGCGGGAGCGTGCGGTAGACCGTCGCCTTCGAGCCGCGGATGCCGCGCTGCTTCAGGTCGGCGATGAGCTCGTCGATCGGGTAGTGCCCCTCGCGCGCGAGCGCGGCCTCGACGATGGCGGCGCGGGCCTCCGTGAGGCGGAGGTCCTTCCCCGCGAGAAATCGCTCGAACCGGTCCAGCGCGTCCTGGACCCGTGCGTCCACGCCCTCCGTGCGACCCGGTCTCACGGCCCGTACGCTAGCGAGCGACCGACTCTCGTGTCAACGCACGTCCCCGGAAATGCCGGCGCCCTGCCGGGCGTTCTCCCCGCGCCTGGCGCCCCGCACGCTGTCCATGCGTCCGCCCTTCCGGTAAGAGAGAGCCTCCGTGACTGCCATCGTCAGGGCCGCCGCCGCGACCCTCGCCGTCCTCCTCTCCGCTCCCTCCGCCGCAGAGCCCCCTTCGCAGCGCGACCTCCAGGCCGCGCTCGACAGCATCGTCCAGGGCAGCGCCCTCGCCGGGGCCCGCGCGGGCGTGCTCGTCGCCGACGTGACATCGGGTGACGTGCTCTACGCCCGCGAGGCGGACGTGCTCCTCAACCCCGCCTCGAACGTGAAGCTCGTCACCTCCGCCGCCGCGCTCGCGCGGCTCGGGCCGGGCTACCGCTTCGCGACCGAGTTCCTGGTGGACGCCCCCTCCGCTCGCTCGCCGCAGGTGCGCACCCTCTACGTCCGCGGCCGCGGGGACCCCACGCTCGTCACCGAGCGGCTCTGGGCGATCGCGGGCGAGCTCGCGCACCTCGGCATCCGCAGGGTCGGCGACGTCGTGCTCGACGACGGCTGGTTCGACGCCGAGCGGTACGGCCCTGGCTACGACCAGGAGGAAGGGGACCGGTCCTACCTCGCGCCCACCGGCGCGCTCTCGCTCAACTGGAACGCCGTCGCGGTCTACGTCGGTCCGGGCGCCGGCCGAGGCCAGAAGGGCCGCGTGGAGCTCGAGCCGCAGAGCCCGTTCTTCGAGGTGGTGAACCGCACCCGGACCGTCGGGCCCCGCGGCCGGCGCCACGTGACCGTCGAGTCCTCGCTCGCCGGCGGCAGGCAGCGGATCGTGATCTCCGGGCCCGTGCCCGCCGGCAGCCGCGTGCAGCCGGTGTGGCGGAGGGTGGACGATCCGCCGCGCTACCTCGGCCACACGCTGGCGCGGCTGCTCGAGCTGCGCGGCGTGAAGGTCATGGGCGCCATCCACACCGGCGCGGTGCCGCGCGGCGCGAAGCTCGTCCACGTCGCCACCTCGGACACGCTCGCGGAGATCGTCCGCCGGCTCAACAAGAACTCGAACAACTTCGTCGCCGAGCAGCTCGTGAAGACGCTCGGCGCGGAGGCGAAGGGCGCGCCGGGCTCCTGGCCGAAGGGGATCGAGGCGGTGGGGGAGTTCCTCGCCACGCTCGGCGTCCCGCGCGGCGCCTACGTGATGAAGAACGGCTCCGGCCTGAACGACACGAACCGCTTCAGCGCCAGGCAGCTCGTGACCCTGCTCCGCGCGATGTGGGCGCGCTTCCCGCTCCAGGCGGAGTACGTGACGTCGCTGCCCGTCGCGGGCCGCGACGGGACGATCCGCTGGCGCATGGACGGCACCGCCGCGGACGGCCACCTCCGCGCGAAGACCGGCACGCTCGAGAACGTGACGAGCCTCTCCGGCTACGTCGAGACCGCCGGGCGGCGGACGCTCGCCTTCGCCGTCATCGTGAACGACTACCCCGGCCGCCACGCGGGCGTCGTCCGCGCGGTGGACGCGCTCGGCACCGCCATCGCCGCGAGCGGCGGGACGCGCGAGGGGCTCGAGGCCGCGGTGGCGCTCGCGAACGCGCCGGAGGGGACCGCCGTCCCGGTGGCGACGCCCGCCGATCTCGCCGTCGCGGTCCGCACCTATTACGGCCTCGGACGCGCCGCCGACCCGCGCAACGTCTCGTTCCTCCGCACCGCGCTGCGCACCGAGAGCGACCCCGCCCTCCGGCTCGCGGTCGCCGAGAGCATCTACCTCTCCGAGCCGGACGGCGAGACGGCCCGGCGCGCCTTCCTCGACGCCGCGACCTCGGACCCCCAGGCGCTCGGGCGGCTCCTCGCCGCGCTCGGGCCCGACGAGCCCGTGCCGGTGCTCCCGTCGCTCGGGGATCTCGCCGCCGAGGGCGAGGCCGACGCGCTCGCGCGGCTCCTCGAGCTCGCGCCGGCGGCGGTGAGCGACGCCCGGCTCGGGGCCGCGCTCGCCGAGGTCATGGGGGCCGTGGCGTCGAGCGCGCCCGAGGAGATCCTCACGGCGCTGCGGGCGGCGCCCGCGCCGCTCCAGGAGGCGACGATCTCGGTCCTCGCGCGCGGGCTCGCCGGCGCCGAGGAGGGTGAGCGGCCGTTCCGCGAGGCGCTGCGCGCGGCGGGCGAGAAGCCGGGGGACGCGGGCGCGTTCGCGCGGGCGCTCGAGCCGCGCCTCGAGGCGGCGCTCCAGGCCGGCGCCGCGGTCCGCGCGGCGCCCGCCCTCCTGCCCGCCTCCACGGCCCCGGCCACGCCGCGAAGGTGAGGCCGCAGGCCCGCGCGCCGATCCCGGGGGCGACGTCAGAGCGCCCTGCTAGACCTACCTGCACGGCGTGCGACGCACGGTGCGCGGCCCGCCGAGTTCGACGAAGCCGGCCCACGAGCCGGCCTCACGACGCCGGCGGACATACCGCCGATTTCAGACGCCGGCGGACAAGCCGTCGGCCACGCGGAAAAGGAGAGCGGCGCCATGGTGAACAGGGTCATCCTCGTCGGGAATCTCGGGAAGGATCCCGAGGTCCGGTACACGTCCGGCGGCCAGGCGGTCGCGAACCTCCGCATCGCCACCTCCCGCTCCTGGACCGACAAGCAGTCCGGCCAGAAGAAGGAGGAGACGGAGTGGCACGACGTCGAGGTCTGGGGGAAGCAGGCCGAGCAGTGCGGTGAGTACCTGGCGAAGGGCCGCCAGGTCTACGTCGAGGGCCGCCTCAAGACCGACAAGTGGCAGGACAAGGCGTCCGGCCAGGAGCGCTACAAGGTGAAGGTCGTCGCCGAGACGGTCCGATTCCTCGGCGGCGGCGCCGGCGGCGGCCGCGGCGGCGGGACGGGCGGCGGCGCGCGCGGCGGCGGTCACGGTCCCGACGAGCTCACGCCTCCCGGCGGCTTCGAGGACGACGGCGGCCACGGCGGCGGTGGCGGCGGCGGCGGGCCGGACGACATTCCGTTCTAGTCCGAACCCGAGCGAGAACGCTCGAGGAGACGGCGGAGACCTCAGGGTCTTCGCCGTTTTCGCTTCAGGGGTCCCGTCGCGCAGGTGGACACGAATCCCGGGGCGCGCGCCGCCCCCCGCTACGGGTCCTTGAGGAGGGTCTCTCCCTTCACGAACCAGGAGACCCCGAACGCCCAGAGCGCGAGGGACTCCAGCCAGAACACGGGCTTCAGCTGCTGGACGGGAGTCTCGTCGAGCGCGAGCTTGTACAGGCCGATGAGGCCGATGCACGCGAGCATCACCACGCCGCACGCGCGATAGACGGCGTTGCGCGCCCGCTTCATGCGGGTCGGCGTGCCGCTCGTCTTCGTGAACAGGAAGAGCGAGAAGTAGGCGAGCACGAGGAAGAGCAGGCTGGCCGAGGCGAAGTGGGCGACCTGCTCGAGGCGCGTCCCCGTGTTCGGGAAGAGGGCGGTGCCGATCGCGAAGACGCAGGCGAGGTCGCCCGCGACGTCGTCCCGCTTCTCGTACCCACGATAGGTGAAGAGGAACCAGGCGATGGTGAAGAGCGTGCCGACGAAGACGTCCCGCGTCCGCAGGCCGTAGTAGTCGCTGATCGAGGGCAGGACGCGGAAGACCCCGAGGATCGAGAAGCCCCAGAGCGCGATCACGACGGGGAGGGACACGCCCAGCACGCCAACGACCCGGCGCAGGGTCAGGTACGAGACGATGACGGGCTGATGCGGGTCGGGAGCCGGGGCCATCGGTGAGACGATTGTGGCTGAACCCTCGGTCGCAGTCACCCGTGCCATCCGGGCTTCCCCTTCACCGGAGGTCAGCGCTCGCCGTAAGGAACCGTCCTGCAACGGTGAGCTCTTGCGCGGTCCAAGCACACACCGATAAGTGGAGCCCATGACGCGCACCGCGCTCGTGGTGATCGACGTGCAAAAGGGGATCTTCGCCGGCAAGCAAACCTCGCCGCGCTGGCCGGAGATCCTGGAGCGCATCGGCGCGCTCGCCGCCCGCGCCGCCGCAGCCGGCCTCCCGGTCATCTACGTGCAGCACGACGGCGGTCCGGGTCACCGGCTGGAGGTGGGCGGCGAGGGCTGGCAGCTCGACCCGGTGCTGGCCCGGACGCCCCCGTCGGCGGTGTGCCGCAAGACCGCCTGCGACGCGTTCTTCGAGACCCCCCTGCAGGCGGAGCTCAATCGCCGCGGGGTGAAGCAGCTCCTCGTCGCCGGCTGCATGAGCCAGTTCTGCGTCGACACCACCTGTCGTCGCGCCGTGTCGCTGGGCTACGACGTGGTCCTGGTCGGCGATGCCCACGCCACCGCGGACAGCGGCGCCCTCGTCGCGGACCAGATCATCGCCCACCTCAACGACACGCTCGACGGGTTCGAGGCCGGCAGCGCCGCGGTGACGGTGAGGTCCGCGGCCGGGCTGCCGCTGGAGGCATGGGCCGGCGAGTAGAGCCCCCGAGAAAGATCTCTCGCTCACGCCGGGCCGAGCGGGATGAAGTACTCGCCGGCCTCGTGCTCGGCCCACTCGCGGCGATCCACGAACAGGAGCGCTACAAGGTGGTCGTCGCCGAGACGGTCCGCTTCCTCGGCTGCGGCGGCGGTCGCGGCGGCGGTCGCGGCGGCGGCGGGTCGGACGACATTCCGTTCTATTCTCGACCCGTACGTCGGCGTCAGCAGAGCGGCGGAAGGCCTCGTGCCTTCTGCCGTTTCTGAATCCGAGCTTCATCGGCAGGGCTTGCCGTAGCGCTGAGTCAGTCCGTCAAGCTCGACCTGCATGCCCTCGCATCCAGCCCTGGAGCTTCGGTCGCCGAATGGTGACCGGGGCTTCGCGTTTCCGGCGAAGTGTTCGCCGTCCCCGAGGAGTTGGGGAAGGAGTAGACTGTGAGTCGAGTATCCGAGTCATCGCTGGAGGAGCGCATGGCGCAGCAGAGTCCTCGTGTCGTCGCGACCATCATCTGGGCGGCGCTTCTCGCGGGCCCGACGGTGTTTCTCGGCGTCGCGCTCTTCCTCGTCGTGTCACTCCGGGGCGGAGCCGGGCTCGGTGCACCGCTCGCCGAGCCGGCGCTGATCGGGGGCTCGCTCGCCCTCTCCGTGGTCACCATGGCCCTGTCGTGGCTCTGGGCCGCCCGGATGCGGATCGTGCGGCCTGCGCAGGGCGGCGTCGCTCAGCGGGGCGCCCCCGCATTTCCGCCGGGCCCCGAGGCGGACGCCGTCGCGCGGCTCGTCGTGGCGTGCGCCCTCTGCGAGGGCGGTGCGCTCGCCGCGATCATCGTGTTCATGCAGACCGGGAAGGTGCTCGCGCTCGCGCCGTACGCGCTCTCCTGGCTCGCTCTCGCGGCGCACTTTCCCGGAGACCGCCACTGGGCTCAGCTCAGCGGCCTGCCCGCCGGCACGGCGCGGAACCCCATGATCCGCGGCTGAGCCGCGGCGAGACGATTGCCCGCGCCGTCGGAGCCGCGAAGGGCCTCGTGCCTTTTGCCGTTTTCCGTTTCTTCTGGGCTCGAGCTGTTGCCCGAACTTATGGGAAGCTCTCCATAAGCGGCGTTATGTGGCGGTTCGGATTATGCGGACCTCGCCCCGCGAGGACCCACAGGCGTGCGATCCGCTCCGCGATCCGTTCACATAACGAGGCAAGAGGCAACGCTATGAGGCGGGCGCGGGTCGGCTTCAGTTCGGCGTCCGCGTGCTGTCCGACGCGGAGCTCCGCCGAGGGGTCGCTCACGGAGTGCCCCGCGTCACCGAGGGATGCGTTGCGCGAGCCCGTCCGCATCGGCGCGCACGGCGTCATCTTCGTCCACAATCATCCAAGCGGGGACCCTACCGCGAGCGTTGATGACGGGGACCTCACCGAGCGGCTGCGCGCCGCGTCTGAGCTGGTCGGGGTGGTGGCCCGTGACCACGTCATCGTGGCGGGGTGGATACTTCTCATTCGTCGAGCGGGCCGTTGGCGGAGGTAGGGGACGCGCACTGGGCTGCCTAGAGAAGACCCGGAAGACCGCCAAGCGCGCCGCAGCCGGCGTCGAGCCCAGGCCGGCGACGGAGCGCCGGAGCTGACCCCGGCCCCGCCCGGCGAGGGCCGGCTCGACGCCATGCTGGCGTACCTGAAACCCACGATGAGGAGCGGCGGATGCACCCCTAGTTCTTTCACCCGGATTTCACCCGGCGAGCGTGGCGACCCACGGGTCGCTCGGCCAGCGCTCTGCTATGCTCCGCTGAATGCGAGCGCTACTCTCCAAGGCGTCCATGCGGGCGATGGCTTCTCGAGCGCCACTGGCCGTGCTGGTCTTGGGGCTGTTGGGGGCTGCGCCATCGCGGCACAGCCTCCTCGCCGATCGTTCAACTCAGCAGCTCTCCTTCGTCCCGACGAGCTATCTGGCGGTCAGTACGGGGCGCGTGTTTCGCGTCATCTGGAAGGGCCCCGTTACCGACAGCGCGGGAGCGAAGATCGGCAGCAAACTGACTTACCTCGGGGATAGCCGGGACCACGCGGTGGCTCGGCACGCCGCCGACGAACTGATGCTGGCAATGGGGCCGCAGTTTCAGATGGACGGCGAGACGCATGTGGTCGTGCTCGAGATGCTCGACTTCGTTCCCAGTCGCGCCTTCAACTTGGCCATCGGCTACCCCATCACCTTCTCGCTCCAAGATGGTCGATGGCGGAGAGTGATGGTGCCGCCGGAGCGCACGAAGACGATCGGCAGCGGGCCCATCCCCTCGATCGATGACCCTGCCTACCCGTTCGATCCAGCGGCGCTGGCTGCGGCCGCGCACGTGGCGGAACAGTGGATGGCAGCGCTAGATGCCGGGAACGCAGGCGCACTGCTCGCCAAGATGAGCGACCACTACGCCGCTGAGGTATCGGCCAATGGAGCCCGATTCGAGCGCTTCGTCGCTAGCCGAGCGGGACCGAACAGCTCCGCCGCTCATCGAGAGCTCTACCGCATGCAGGCTCAGGCCAACCCATCGCTTCCCGGCGGACGTGGTGTGCTCGTCATGTTCGATGTGCAGGCGGGTTCCTTTGGCCATGCTCTAGAGCAGGTTGGCTTGGCGCAGGAACGAGGCCAGTGGAGGGTATGGAACTTCGTGTCCCAGTCCTTCAAGAAGTCGATGTGACCGGCGGCGTCTGCCGCCTCCAGGTACTTTCTGCAGCTACTGGGTCATCCACGGTGCTCTTTTTCCTGACGCAGCTGAACATCGCGACGGCAGTCGTTCGTCGATGAAGCGTCGTCTTGTCATGTGGCAATGACGTCGCGAGGACGGCGTGACCCAAGTCGATTTGCTGCTGAGATCGGAGATCCACGCTTACGTTCCGACTTTTCGAGCACCATCGTCGGAGCCGATCTGGACAGAGTGGGGTGACACCACACCAACCGGTGTCCAGCTCGTGTTGTACGGCACGCACAGGAAGGACCACTTCGGCTCGCTCGGAGCATTCTGGGTCCATGCGTTATTCAATTTTCTGGAGGACAGGTTCGAGGACGACGCGGTCGATGCGCTTGCGAGCGCGAGCCTCTGTCGCGAGTCGACTCCGAGCGAGGTCGTGCAAACAATCCAGTCGCGGGTCGGTCGGCCGCTGGAACACCAGGAGCGCGTCGCGATGCTCCTTGAAGAACGACCGCCGGCGCCGCGCGTGTTCACGATGCTCGAGTCCGAAAGGTATTGGGCTACCCTGATCGATGCCGCGAGAACGTGCGCCGCGGTATTCTTGGCCGAACCCGCCTGGCGCCCGTAGTTGTCCGGCCGCGCCGTCGCGAGTTCGCTTCTCGTATCCGCCGGTGTCGTCGCGCCGTGTCGCTCGGCTACGACGTGGTCCTGGTCGGCGATGCCCACGCCACCGCGGACAGCGGCGCCCTCAGCGCGGACCAGATCA
This sequence comes from Anaeromyxobacter sp. SG17, assembly GCF_022690695.1. Lineage (NCBI taxonomy): Bacteria > Pseudomonadati > Myxococcota > Myxococcia > Myxococcales > Anaeromyxobacteraceae > Anaeromyxobacter > Anaeromyxobacter sp. SG17. Next base: position 5,436 of record NZ_JALCYX010000090.1, on the reverse strand, counting down.
TCGCCCACCTCAACGACACGCTCGACGGGTTCGACGCCGGCAGCGCCGCGGTGACGGTGAGGTCCGCGGCCGGGCTGCCGCTGGAGGCATGGGCCGGCGAGTAGAGCCCCCGAGAAAGACCGCTGCGAGATCTCTCGCTCACGCCGGGCCGCGGGCGTCCGCAGTGACGCGCAGCCCACCGAGCTCGACCCGGACGCCGCGCCCCGTCGCGCGCGCCCTGGCGTTCACGTGCTCGGCCGCCGCGAGGTCCTCGATCGCGAGCCCCAGCGACTTGAACACCGTGATCTCGCCGGCAGAGGTCCGGCCGGGGACGCGCCCGAGGAGCACGTCGCCCAGCTCGCCACGCAGGTGATCGGGCGTGATGGCCCGCTCCGCGAGCGGGATGAGGTACTCGCCGGCCTCGTGCTGGGCCGACTCGCGGCGATCCACGAAGAGGCGCGCGCGCCGCACCGCCTCGGTGTCCAGCTCGCGCGCGGTCGGGAGCGCGGTCCCGACCGCGTTCACGTGCACGCCCGGAGAGAGCCAAGCGCCCGCGAGGACGGGCGTCCGCGAGGAGGTGACGGTGCACACGAGGTCGGCGCCCGCCACGGCCTCGCGCGCGTCCGGCACCGGCTCGATGGCGAGCCCGTGCCGGGCGCCCTCGCGTGTCGCGAAGCGGCGGGCGTGCTCGACGTCGCGGCTCCAGACGCGCACCCGCCGCAGGCGCCGCACGAGCTTCATCGCCTCCAGATGGCTGGAGGCCTGCACTCCGGACCCGAGGAGCGCGAGATCGCCGGCGTCCGGCCGCGCGAGCACGCGGGTCGCCACCGCGCTCACCGCTGCGGTGCGGATGGCGGTGACCGCGCTGCCGTCCAGGATCGCGCGCAGGCTGCCGTGGCGCGCCTCGAAGAGGAGCACCGCGCCTTGGTGCGAGTCGAACGCGGTGCCCTCGTTCTCCTGCATCACGGCGACGACCTTCAGCCCGAACGCGCCCGCAGCAGGGTGAAGACCGGGCATGACCGCGAGCAGCCCGCGGCCGTCAGGGAAGGCCAGCATCGACCGCACGGGCACATGCGCCTCACCTCGCGACAGCGCGCCGAGTGCCTCGGCCATGACCTCGATGCACTCCTGCATCGGCAGGAGCGCCGTCACGTCCTGCTGCGACAGGATCAGGACCTCGTGAGGATCCACCTCGAACCTCCGGGGGCGAGAGGCTCTCCACGTGCGAGTCCTTAGCGCGCCGCGGCCCCGGCGCACGCGTCTCGTCGGCGGGGATGCGCGCCGTGTACGCGCTCGACCTGAGGCAATACAGCGGCCGCCCTGGATCTCGCGGGCGGTTGCCGGCGAGCGACGTAGTAACATCCGGCCGAGCCAACGGTCGGCGCGGCCTCCGATCCCCCATGAGTCCAGGTCCGAAGAGCCGGCGAAACGCCTCCCACTGACGAACACCGCGTTGACGAGCCGCCACGCCGAGCCGCTGCTGGATCACGCCGACGCCCTCCTCTCCGTCGGGCGCCACGCCGAGGCGGAGCGCCTCGCACGCGACGCGCTCGGGGCGGCGCCGGAGAGCGAACGCGGCCACGGGCTGCTGGCCCGTGCACTCGGTGGCCAGGGCCGATTCGATGAGGGCGTGGCGGCCGTCGAGGCCGGTCTCTCGCTCCATCCGACGTCGGAGTGGCTCCATCGGGTTCGCGCGCTCGCGCTCTGGCAGGCAGGGCGCCACGAGGCCGCGCTCGCGGCAGCTGGCGCGGCCCTTCGGCTCGACCCTCGTTCGCCCGGAGGGCACCACGTACGTTCCCTGGCGCTCCTTGCGCTGCGACGGATCCGGGAGGCGCGAGCCGCTGCGGAGGAGGCGGTGATGCTCGCTCCGGAGGTGCACGAGTACCGTGCCCACCTGGGCGACACCTGGTTGAAGGAGTCCCCCGCGACGGCGGAGGCACACTACCGGGCCAGCCTGACCCTCGACCCCGAGCGGCCGCTCACGCTCAACAATCTCGGCGTGGCGCTGATGAAGCTCCGCCGGCTCGACGACGCGGCCCGGGCTTTCAAGGCGGCGCTGGCCATCGACCCAGGCCTGCGGCAGGCGAAGGTTAACGCGTTCGCCGTCTCCAACCCGGTCATGCGATCACGCTGGGTCGCCTGGCTCGGGCTCGCGGTCGGCGTGGGGGTTGCCGGACTCACCTGGCATCGCCTCCACTCGAACAGCGAGGCCAGCTGGACGCTCTGGGGCGGGGTGGGACTCGCGGCGATTTACCTCGTCGCGATGAGCTGGGTCGTGCGCTCGGGGTTGCGGCGACTGGCCGTCGTCGACCCCGAGACTCACGCGCTCCGCGGTCGAGTCGCGGCCGACCTGCATGCGGACCGGATCCCCGGCGGGCCCTGGACTCGCCGCCTCGGCGCCGGCCTCGCAGCGTTCGGGGCGCTGACGCTGGCGGCCAGCCTGGTGCTCGAGATCATGGTGGTGCGGCAGTGGCTCGCCTTCCCTCCGGAACCGCGGCGCACCTCGCTCGAGGAGGCGCGCCCGGGAGAGTGGGTGGCGCTTAGCGATGCCACGCTCGTCTGCGACTCCCGCCGGGAGGTTCGTGCCGGCACCTTCTATGCGGGCCTGAGCACCGGCGGGCGGCCGTTCCTGGCGAGCTTCGCCGACCCGGTGGACTGCTCGGCCGCGCAGGCCGGTCTGCGCGGCGTTCTCATCGAGCTGGTGCCGCGGCTCGCGGCGACGCTGGACGGCGCCGGCTTCCCGGTTCCAGCGGGCGATCCGCCGAGGCTCTGCACCGAATGCGGCCCCTCCGAGAGCCGGCTGTTCGTGGTCGTGCTGCTCGGCTTCGCGGCGATCGCGGCCTTCCTCCTGCGAGAGGGGCTGAAGCAGTGGCGCCGCGGGCGGGCCGCAAGCAGCGCGTGAGCGATCACGTCAGCGTCGATTCCGGAGCTCACTGCTCGAGCAGCCGCTTCAGGGCGTTCAGGTCCCGCTCCACCCAGCGCGCGTCCTCCGCGAGCCTCTCGTCGGACGTGCCCTCCTGACGGAGGAGCGTGAAGACGACCTCGCTCCCGTCGCCGTTCTCGACCACTCGCATCGAGACGTGAACCCGCTCACCGGACGCCAGCACGACGTCGTGGTCCAGGACTCCGAGGTCGTTCCGCGGCGCGAACCTGACCTTCACCTTTCCCGCCGGGGCGTCCGCGATCCACTCTCCGTTCACGTGGGCGATCGTGCCCGCGAGCCCCGTGGCCCAGCGCGGCAGGTTCTCCGGGTTGGACGCGAACGCGTAGACCTCGCCCGGCGGGCGATCGATCGAGATGCTGACGTGCCGGACCTCGTGGAGGGTGCCCATCGGCTCGGTCCTTTCGCCGGGCTCCGCTCGCCGTAACCGCAGGAGGTGAGCCCCGCCAGCGAAACGGGGCGCGCCAAAGGACGAGCCGCGGCGCCGTCCGCGCGGGTTCCGCTCCTCGCCGGACCCCAACGTCGCGTGCGCGAGAGCGAGCGCTCCGCCGCGAACGATCGCCGCGCCCCGCTCTGCAAGCGCCTCTGGCGGGCACTCCCGCCCACACACGCACGTGAACGGAGCGTGGCGGGGTGCCGCCCCCACCTCCGCCGACCTCCCCGGCCGGCGGGTTGCGGACGAAGACTGTCCGCACCGACCTTGGGTTGGTAGGCTCCAGGCCCCTCCGCATGCCCCCGTCCATCGTCGAGAAATACGAGCAGATCCTCGCCGCAGATCCCCGGTCGCGCATCTTCGTCGAGCTCGCGAAGGCGCTCGTCGAGCGTGGCGAGGCGACGCGGGCGGCGGAGGTCTGCCGCCGCGGCCTCGAGCACCACCCCTCGTCGATCCTCGGGCGCGTGGTCTGGGGTCGCGCGCTCCTCGAGACGGGCGAGCCGGCGGGCGCGCTCGCGCAGTTCGAGGCCGCCGTCGCGGTCGACGCGTCGAGCCCATACGCCTTCAACCTCGTCGGCGAGGCGCTGCTCGCGAAGAAGCTCCACGCCGAGGCGCTGCCGTATCTCGAGCGCGCCCTCGAGCTCCAGCCGGCCGACACACGCGTGCGCGGCTGGGTGGAGCAGGCGCGGCGGCAGCTCGGGGTGACGCCGCCGTCGGCGCCCGCGCGCGCCGCCGCCGAGGACGACGACGAGACGACGGTCGCGCTCGGGATCTCGAGGAAGGCGCGGACCGCGACGCCGACCGCGACCGGGACGCCGACCGCGACCGCGAGCCCGACCGCGCCCGCGACCCCGAACCCGACCCCGACCTCGACCGCTACTGGTGGCGGCGAGGCGGAGCCCGGCGCCGAGAGCTCGCGCCCTCCCCCGCCCGTCCTCTCGCGCGTCGCGCCCTCCGCACCGGGCCCGTCGAGCGACAGCGACGCAAGCCCCGGCACCCCGGCGGCGCCGCCCACCCCGCCCCCGCTGCGCGCCCCGCCGACGCCTCCGCCGCTCCGCGCCGATGCGGAGCGGTCCGTCCTCTACATGATCCCGGGCGAGTCCACCCGCGACGTCATCGGACCCTCCTCCGCCTCCCGGCCGAGCGCGCCGCGCGCGGCCGCGCCGGCTCCGAGCGCCGCCGAGGCCGACCGGCTCGCGCAGCAGTTCGCCGAGGAGCTGCGGCAGAAGCTCCTCGCGGAGACGCCCGTGGCGCCCGCGTCCCGGGTGCGGCTGAACCGCCGCGTCCTCGGCGCCGCGGCGCTCGTGCTCGCGATCGGCGCCGCCGCCGCCGTCTACCTCGTGGCGGACGCCCGCCGCGCCACGGCGCTCGCCGCGACCGCGGCGGTCCGCGCGCGCGCGGGCCTCGGCCGCGACACCCTCGGCTCGCTCGGCGAGGCCGCCCGGCTCCTGTCGGAGGCCCGCCGCGCCTCGGACGACCCGGAGCTCGTCTCGCTCTCCGCGCAGGTCGCGGCGGTGCTCGCCGCCGAGCACGGCGACGACGGGGCGCGCCGGCTCGCGGCGGAGCTCGCCCGGGATCCGCGCTCCGGCGACGGTGGCCGGGCGGCGGAGTACCTGCTCGCTGCGACGCCCGACGAGGTGAAGGCCGCCGAGGCCTCGCTCCTCGACGCCCACCCGTCGTCCCCCCCGCTCGTCCAGGCGCTCGCGGGGCGCGTGCTCGTGGGCCGCGGCGAGCTCGAGGCGGGCCGCGGACGGCTGGAGATCGCGGCGCGCTCGAACCCGCCGCTCCTCCGCGCACTCGCGGACCTCGGCGACCTCGCGCTGCGCGAAGGCGACGCGGACCGCGCGCTCGCCCTCTACGGCGCCGCGCTCGGCGCCCACGCCACCCACCCGCGCTCGGTCGTGGGCGCCGCCGAGGCGCGCCTCGCGCTCGGCAGGGACCTCGACGCCTCCGCGCGCGAGCTCGCCGCCGTGGAGGCGGACCCCGGCAGCGCGCCGCCGCGCGACCTCCGCCTCCGCTTCCAGCTCGTCGCCGCCCGCGTCGAGGTCGCGCGGGGCGAGCCGGCCGCCGCCGCCGCGCGCCT